>JBOIDH010000034.1:0-11513 GCA_050740495.1 Gammaproteobacteria bacterium
GTTCATGGTGGCCACGATCGCGATCACCTGGTTCGGCTACAGTGGGGCTAATGCCGCCTATCCGATCACGATTCCGCTGCAGGCGGGCGTCATCGGCGTGATGGACCCGATCCCGGAGGGTACGCCTATTGTGGAGGCCACGGTGGAGCAAGCGACTTACCGTGTTCCCGGCCGGTCGGTTATCCTGAAGGTACGGATCAACAACCGCGGCACGGCCCCGATCCAGGTGTCTGAGTTCGAGACGGCGGGCATTCGCTTCCTGAATGGATCGGTGTATAAGGATACGACCAACTATCCGCCGCAGTTGCTCGCGCCGGAAGGTTTGTCGGTTGACGACAACAGTCCGATACAGCCGGGACAGTCCAAGGTCGTGACCTTAACGGGCACCGATGCGGCTTGGGAAAACGAGCGTATCGCCGACGTGATCTACGATCCGGACAGCCGCTTCGGTGGTCTGCTGTTCTTCGTGGATTCGAGCGGCTTCCGTTCGATGGCTGAGGTGGGCGGACCGTTGCTCCCGAGGTTCACCTAATCGTCAGTTAAGCGGACTAAGCGGTGCCCCGAAAATAATCATAAGGGGCGAGTTTGCCCGCGAATCGATGTGCGCCGCCCCCAGCAATGGGGGCGGCTTTTTTTAGGGATCGAATGAACGCAAAGTAGTTCATCCGGCCAAGATTTAGGCAGAAGACAGGAGGTAGACATGTTAAATAGGATCATGATTGGGGCGTTACTGGGCCTTGGATCCCTGACTGCGAACCCGGCCTTCGCGCATGGAGGCACCGCGATAGAATTCGATACCTGCGTCGTCAGCTTGGGTAAGTACACAATGCACTTTACGGCCTACCAGCAAGCGACAGGAGGCGAAGAGCATTGCTGGGATCTACCGTCGCCTGGGAAAACGATCTTAGTATTCGACCTGGTGGAAACGGAGATGCGCTCAAAGCCCGCTGAGCTAAGGATCGTGGAGATGGGTGAAACCGGGGATATCGGTGGCGTGGTCAAGACCATCGCGCATTTGCCGACCAACGTATTCCCGCAGGGCACGATTGATCTTGAGGCGAGTTTCGAGGCCGGGAAGAAATATATGGCCGTTCTAACCATGAGCGATGCGCGTCCCTTGGTGCTCAAAGCGCCGATCCAGGTAGTGCCGAAGAGCGTTGGAACGAATGCGATCTATATCGTGCTCGCGCTCGCGGCGATTGGCGGGGTGGTCTTCTTTGTATTAAGGCAGAGGCACCGGCAGGCGGAGACGGTATAGGAGCCACAGCCAGGTTTGCGCACTGCGGCGCAGGGAAAGGAAGGGCATGCGGAAAACTAGCTCGGCGGGGGACGAATTAGGCTTGATCGTCGCTGCGTTTGTTGACTTCGATTGTGACGTGGGAGAGCCTGCCAAACCGGGATAATAAACCGCGGTAGTAAGCGGCAGGCTTAGCCTTTTGGCTTTCAATCGATACCATGGCCGCCAACCGGCGCGGGCTGATGTTCCAGACATGGAGGTCCGTGATGCGGGTGCTGTGGTCGGATTCAATAGCGCGCCGGATGGCCGCGAGCATTTCTTGATCGGGCGCGATGTCCAGAAGAATCGTGCATGCCTCTCGTAGTAATTGAACGCCCCAGCGCGTGATCAAGGCGGCGGCCGCGATCCCCATCAAGGGGTCCATCCAGATCCACCCGAACACCTTTCCCATCAGCAGTGCGGCAATTGCGAGCACCGAAGTGAGCGCGTCGGCGAGCACATGTAGGTAAGCGGCGCGAAGATTATGGTCGTGACTCGGAGGATCGCTTAGAAAATGGGCGCACACGAGATTGACCCCTAAGCCGAGCGCCGCCACGAGTATTGCTTCGGTGAATCGAATCGGCGTTGGTTCGATTAACCTCAAGATGCATTCAGTAGCAAGCACGCTTGTAACGACCAAGAGGGCGACAGCGCTCGCAAAACCCGCGAGGACGCCGATTTTACCCGTACCGAACGTATAGCGCTGGTCGGCGGCATGGAGGCGCGCGAATCGATATGCGAACGCGGTAATTCCGAGAGCGGCCGCATGTGTCGCCATGTGCCAGCCGTCGGCGAGCAAGGACATGGATCCGTAGGCAATGCCGGCAGCGACCTCGACGACAGTCATCGCCGCGGTTAGAGTTAGAACCCGCCGCGATGCGCGCTCGCTGCGGGCGTATTCGGTGGTGTCATCAGGCGGATGCTTGCACTGGGTTTGCATGTACGTTCGACGCCTGGCCGTTAAAGGTTAAGGCGACTAAAGCCAAGGTAGCGAGGTGACTACGGCCGGTGTTCAAGGATCAAGCGCTTAATCGCATCGCCGAGGAGCCTCGCGAATGGCTTCAGGTCGATAGCCGACAAAGAACCGAGAATCTCGGAGTCCCAGAGATATTGGAGCGAACCGTGAGGATCCAAGCGGCGCATCGCTTCGATTTGAAAGAACCTATCCGCTTGCTCCTCATGCGGTGAATCGACGAGCACCAGCCCCGCCGTTTCATCCGGAAAGAGATTCGCGAATGCACGCATGTTGTACCCGCCGAACGAATGGCCGGCCAATAGGTAAGGCGGTGGCATTTCCGCGCGGACCACCAAGGTGCGTAGCTCGGATGCGATCCGGCTGCTCGTGCGAGGCCCAGGTCCGGGGTCGCTGTGGCCGTATCCCGCGCGGTCGTAACTGCATACGCGCGTCGTCGAGGCGAGCCCGCGTTGAACGTGCCGCCAGTCTCGTGACGAGCCGCCGAGCCATGGTCCAGGATAACCGTCGGCCGGCCCTGCCCCAGGCAGGCGATATTAAGATAAAGGCCGCCGATATCGATGCGCCGGGCCACTGCTTCGGTGTTGTAAGGGGGCGGTTCCGAGGCTGCGTCAAGCGGCCGGACCGCTAAAATGAGAAACAGAAATGGAACCGAAAGATGCTTTGAAGTCACAGTCCTGGGTCAAGGGGTACGAGCCCTTGCGCTACGGCCGCCGGGAACGAGTTTCAAATGGCGAGCCGAAAGACATTTGCTATGATCCTCTTTCGCGGGTGTTCCGCGGTGCTCCCTCGGCGACGTTAAGCATTTCGGAGCCAGCGTGTACCACGGGGATACTTTGTAGGCCAGCCGGCCAAAAACCTCAACATTCAGGAGCGCACCCCATGGATTTTTTGTCTGAATACGGGCTCTTCTCCGCCAAACTGATCACGGTCCTCGTTCTTCTGATCGGCGTGTCTATTTTCCTTGTGTTCATAATTCAACGCAGTCGAGCGAGTCACGAAGAACGCTTGGAGGTCAAGTACCTTAATGACCGCTACGAAACCATGGCCCTGACGTTAAAGTCGGCCATATTACCACGGCGCGCTTTTAAACAGGCGCTCAAGGAATTCAAGGCCAAAAAGAAGCAGGGGGAAAAACTACTTACCCAACACGCCTTCAAGAAGCGCGTGTTTGTGTTGCGCTTTCACGGCGATCCGCGTGCCCTAGCGGTATCGGCTTTGCGCGAGGAAATCACGGCGGCGCTCATGTTGGCGACGGAACGCGACGAGGTCGTGGTGCTGTTGGAAAGCCCCGGGGGCTTGGTGCATAGCTACGGGCTTGCGGCGTCCCAGCTCCAACGAATCAAAGACCGGGGGGTCCCGCTAACGGTGTGCGTCGACAAGGTAGCGGCCAGCGGCGGTTATATGATGGCTTGCGTGGCTGATCAGATCATCGCGGCGCCGTTCGCGGTCGTCGGCTCCATCGGCGTTGTCGGCCAACTTCCGAATTTCAACCGCATGCTTAAGAACCACGATATCGACTTTGAGCTCATCACGGCGGGAGAATTTAAACGCACCCTGACCATGTTCGGCGAAAACACCGATAAAGGCCGCGCCAAGTTCCGGGACGATATCGAGGAGACCCATGCTTTGTTCAAGGCCTTCGTCCGGGATCATCGCGGCACGGTGGAAATCGATAAGGTTTCCACCGGCGAACATTGGTATGGGGTCCAGGCGCTGGCGTTAAACCTGGTGGACGCCATACGCACCAGCGACGATTACCTGAAGGAAGCAGCCAACAAGGCGGATCTTTACGAACTTACCTATCTACGCAAGAAGGGCTTGCGCGACCGCTTGTTGACCCCGGCGGCTCAGGGTTTGGCGGAATGGCGGGATCACCGATTTCTTGTTTAAGAAGCGTGATACCTCTCAGCGCAGGAATCCCGGCGTATGCTCCAGGTAAATGCGGTAGGCGTGACCGAAGGTCTTGAGAGCGGCTTGTTCCTCTTTCCGCGCTAAGCTTACGTAACTGTATATAAGGGCTGGGAACAGCAACAAAGTGATCAAGGTCGGGCCCTGAATCACGTATCCCAGCAGGATCGAGAACAGCGCGAGATACTGAGGATGCCGGACCCAGAGATAGGGTCCGGTCGTCGCCGGGGAGCCGCTTTCCAGGGATGCCCTAAGCACGGTGAAGGCATAAAACAACGCGATGAGCCCGCCGAAAATAAAAACGCCCGCGATCAGATGGAACAAGTCGAAGGCCTCGTAGCGCGTTCCTACGTTGAACAGGATCCGCCACAAGTCCCCCGCTTGGTGCGAGAGCATGTCGGCGGCTGGATGTTGGACCAGATTGTCTAGGAAGATATAAAGCGTCAGCGGGTAGCCGTAAAGCTCCACGAACTCGTCGATCAGGAACGCGCATAACATAGCGAAGGGCCAAATCTCTTGGAAAGTCCGAGGCCGGATGAAGTAATAGATTACGAGCGTCCAGGCGAGCGCACTAAAGATCACCGTACGCCAATGACCGTAGGCCGTATCGGCGCCGAAATTCAATTCACCCATTGTGTCAACACGTCACTGGCTACCTTACTCGGACAACGTCTCGAGTAAGCTCTGTTGGGCCGCCCGCGGCTTATGCGCGCCCGGCGCGCAGCGCTTGTAGCCGCCGTCGTTCTGCAATACCCACGCCTGGCTATTGTCCGCGAGATAAGCCGTCAAGCTCTCTTGGATCACGCGCTGTTTGAGCCGCTTGTCGTCGATCGGGAAACAGGTCTCGATGCGCCTATAGAAATTACGCGCCATCCAATCGCCGCTCGAGAGGTGAACCTGTTCCTCGCCGTCGTTGAAGAAATAAAACACCCTGCTGTGTTCCAGGAAGCGGCCGACGATGGAGCGCACTTGGATATTTTCCGAGACCCCCTTGATTCCTGGCCGCAGGCAGCAGACGCCGCGCACGATGAGGTCGATCTTAGCGCCGGACTGGGATGCGTTATAAAGCGCGCGGATGCACTGTTCGTCGGACAGGGCATTCATCTTTGCGATGATGCGCGCCGGCCGGCCCTCGCGCGCGTTGCGTGCCTCGCGCTCGATGCATTCGAGCATGGTCTTGTGCAGGGTGAAGGGCGATTGCAGCAAGCGTTTGAGCTTGCCCGGGCGGCCGAGGGCGGTCAATTGGTGAAAAATCTTGTGCACGTCCTCGGCGATGTCGGCATCGCAGGTCAGCAAACCATAGTCGGTGTAAAGACGCGCCGTCCGCGCATGGTAGTTACCGGTTCCAAGGTGTACGTAGCGGCGTAACTGCCGCCCTTCGCGGCGTACGACCAGCGTCATCTTCGCATGCGTCTTGTGCCCGACGACGCCATAGACGACGTGCGCCCCAGCCTCTTGCAGATCGTTCGCAAGCTCGATATTGGCCGCCTCATCGAAACGCGCCCGCAGCTCGATGACGACCGTGACTTCCTTGCCGACCCGCGCCGCATCGACCAGTGCCTTGACGATTGCGGAGTCGGCGCCGGTGCGGTACAGGGTTTGTTTGATGGTTAGCACGTTGGCATCACTGGCCGCGGCACGGACGAAATCGAGGACGGGCGCGAACGACTCGAACGGATGGTGGAGCAGCACGTCACCCCTGCGGATCACGTCGAAAATGTCCGTATTGCGCGCGAGCCGCGCCGGTTGACTCGGCACAAAGCCCGGATACTTCAACTCGGGCCGGTTGATCAACTCGTCCATAGCGAGTAGCCGCGTGAGATTGACCGGACCGTTGCACTGGTAAACATCATCCGTGCCCAGATTGAATTGGTCGGTGAGGAAATGAGTCATGTCGGCGGGACAATCGTCGGCCACTTCCAGGCGCACGGCGTCGGAGAATCGCCGTGAAGGAAGCTCGCCTTCGAGCGCCCGCAGCAAGTCGTCCACTTCGTCGTCGTCCACCAGGAGATCGCTATTGCGAGTCACGCGGAATTGATAACATCCCGTGGCGCGCATCCCGGGAAACAGATCGCCCACGTGGGCGTGGATGATGGACGATAAAAAAATGAAATCATACGGCCCTTCCGAATGGCTTTCCGGGATCGCGACCAGGCGCGGCAATGAGCGCGGGGCCTGCACGATGGCGATGCCGCTGTTGCGGCCAAAAGCATCCTTGCCTTCGAGGGAAACGATAAAATTGAGGCTTTTATTGAGGATGCGCGGGAACGGATGGGCCGGATCGAGACCGATCGGGCTCAATACGGGGAGCAATTCGCGATTGAAGAAGCGTTTGACCCAGCCTTCTTGGCGGGTGCTCCAATCGGAGCGCTTCAGAAAGCGGATACCGCTCGCCGCCAGGCGCGGAAACAGAAAATCGTTCAGGACCGCATACTGGTCCTTGATGAGCGCGCGGGTGATCTCGGCGATGCGTTTGAGTTGTTCCTGGGGGCTCAGGTTATCCGGCCCGGTCTGGGCCGCGCCGTAGGCCACTTGTTGCTTGAGGCCGGCGACCCGGATCTCGAAAAACTCGTCGAGATTGCTGCTGACGATGCACAGGAATTTTAGCCGTTCCAGTAGCGGTATGTTTTCATCGCGGGCCTGATCGAGGACGCGGCGGTTGAACTCTATGAGGCTCAGCTCGCGGTTGATGTAGAAATCCGGTTGTCTGGCATCAATGGCCGTGACCGGGGCGGCGCTTAAAGCGGTATCTTGATTTAGCATATTCTTAGTGCATGAGATCGGCGATTGCCGGGGCTGGGCGATAGCGTGCCGAGAGTTTGTGAAAAAACCGTCGCGAGCGAAGGGAGGTCACGTTCCGCCGGAGCGCAGGAACCGGAGTGTATGTTGAAATACATGAGGATTCCGAGCACCGCCGGAATGCGAGATCCCGAGCGCAGTAGGTTTGTTCACGAACTCTGACTCAACGTTGCGATCCGTTTACATTCCCGCCCCAATCCCGCTGATGTTAACCTAGGCGAGTGCACTCTCAAAATGCGAGCTAAGAACCCCACGCTGGCCGAGCAGGCCGACCCCTATATTCTCTATCAGCAGTCGGTGCAATGCGCCGAGGCCGAGATCGATTTCGTGGATTCGGCCTTTCTTGCGCTTCGCGGCCGCTACGCGCAGCGGTTGCGGGAGGATTTTTGCGGCACGGCCCAGGTGGCTTGCGAATGGGTCCGACGCCGCCAGCGGAATACGGCACTCGCTATCGACATCGATCCCAAGGTGCTTGACTGGGGCCAGCGGCACAACGTTAACCGCTTACTGCACGAGGCGAGATCACGCGTGAAACTGATCAACGCGGATGTCATGAAGGTCCGCACCGAGGCGGTCGATGTGGTGCTGGCGATGAACTTCAGTTATTGGTTTTTCAAGCAACGTGAAACCCTACGGCGTTATTTTCGGCGCGTCCGCGCGGCCCTCGGCGCGGAGGGCTTGTTCTTTCTCGATGCCTATGGAGGTTACGATGCGTTCAGGATCATGCGTGAGCGGACGCGCCACGACGGGTATACCTATGTCTGGCATCAAGCGGCCTATAACCCGATCACGGGCGAAGCGAGGTGTCACATCGATTTCAAATTCGACGATGGCTCGGTGCTCAAGCAAGCGTTCAGTTACGAATATCGTCTTTGGACGCTGCCCGAAATCCGCGAAGTCCTACTGGAGGGCGGTTTCAGCCGCGCGGCGGTCTATTGGCAGGGTACCGATGAAGAGACGGGGGAGGCTAACGGGGAGTTTACTCCCACGGAGATCGGCGAGCCCGATGCCGGCTGGATCGCCTACCTCGTGGCGGAGAAATGAATCCAGGGTGATATCCGTCGGCCCCTGGTCATCCGCTGCAAGGTCATCGCAGGCCCGACATCAACCTGTAACCAAACGGTAATAGAACCCTCCCATACTAAGATCTCGTTTTGAGACTATTTGGAGCCAAGCTTATGAAACTGCGTCAAGCCACCCTGAGCGTGGCCCTAATGGCGGGTCTTACCGCCGGACCGATCGCGCGCGCCGTCGATACGGTCGATCCCACTCTCATGGAATACACCAAGGCCAGCGGCGTTTCCGGTAACCTGTCGAGCGTCGGGTCGGATACGCTCAATAACCTCATGACGCTCTGGGCGGAAGAGTTCAAGCGCATCTATCCGAACATCAACATTCAGATCCAAGGCATGGGTTCTTCGACCGCGCCACCTGCGCTGACGGAAGGGACCGCGAACCTCGGACCGATGAGCCGGGCGATGAAAGACGTGGAGATCGAGGCCTTCGAGCAAAAGTACGGCTATAAACCCACGGGGGTAGCGGTTGCGATCGACGCCCTCGCCGCGTACGTGCATAAAGACAACCCCATCCAGGGTCTTTCGATACCGCAGCTCGACGCCATTTTCTCGGCGACGCGCAAGTGCGGTCACGACGAGGATGTGGTGAATTGGGGCCAGCTCGGATTAACTGGCGAGTGGGCCGCTCGGCCCGTGCAACTGTACGGACGCAATTCGGTGTCGGGGACCTACGGATACTTCAAGGAAAACGCGCTCTGTCAGGGCGACTTCAAGGACACGGTCAACGAGCAACCCGGCTCGGCCTCGGTAGTCCAAGGAGTTACCAAGTCGCTGAACGGCATCGGCTACTCCGGCATCGGCTACAAGACTTCGGGAGTGAAGACGGTGCCCTTAGCCAAAACGGAGGGCGGTGAGTTCGTACCGGCCACCTCGGAAGAAGCAGTGAGCGGCAAGTATCCGCTCTCGCGGTTCCTGTTCGTGTACGTGAACAAGCACCCCAATAAACCGCTACCTCCGTTGGAGGGTGAATTCTTCAAGATGGTGCTGGCCAAAATTGGTCAGAGCGTGGTGATCAAGGATGGCTACATACCGCTTCCGGCCGTAATCGCCGAAAAGCAACGGGCCCTGGTGGCCGAATCGGCGCCGCAGGCAAGCGCCGAATAATCGCTTTAAAGACAGCTTCCAAGAGACCCTCTCAGGTAGAAGACCTCGGCCTCGCCTTGGCGAGGCCGCTTTTTTGTATCGACGGGGTATGGGCGTAAACTATCAATAAACTCTAAGAGACCCCGCGTGAACGAGGCTAGCCTGAGTAACATAGAGGCGATCGAGGATGCCGGTGCGGCATCGCGGTTACGCAATTGGCGGTTCGTCAAGGACCGTTGGCTGCGGCACGTCATGGCGCTCGGGGGGATCTGTGTCATCGTCGCCGTCCTGTTGATCTTTGTTTATCTGCTTTCCGTCGTGTTGCCGATGTTCCGTCCGGCCGCGCTCGAAGCGCGGGCCGAGTACGGCGTTCCCGGAGGCGCCGATGCCGAGACGCTGTATCTTGGGACCGAGGAATACGCGGAAATCGGGCTGCGCCTCACGGCGCGCGGAGAGGTGATCTTTTTCGCTACCGGTGACGGCCGCGTGCTCGACGCAAAGCGGCTGCCCATCCCCGCAGGCGCTAAGATCACCGCCGTCGCCGCCGGGGAGCGAAGTCAAGGCGCCGTCGCCGTGGGTCTTTCGGATGGCCGCGCTTTGCTGTTCCAAGCCCAGTACCTTATTACCTACCCCGGCGATAAGCGGCGAATCACCCCGGGTGTGCGCTATCCGCTCGGCCCATCGCCGCTCAGCGTCGCCGAGGACGGTCGAGCCCTCACCCGCCTTGCGGTGCAGTCCCATGAGGATCAGACGACCTTGGCTGCAGTGACCGAGGCCGGGCAGGAGATCGTTGTGAGCTTCAAGACCTCGCGCTCCCTGCTTGGCGATACGACGGCTGTCGAGCGAAAGGCGGCGGTCATTCCCGCCACCGAGGGCGGCGTGACCCACCTCGCGTTGAACGTCAAACAACGTGATCTGGTGTTGGCGAGCGCGGAGGGGTTCCTGCTCTACTATGACATTACGAACACCCCGCATCTGATCGATCGGGTAAACGCGGTCCCCAATGGCGCGCGCATCACGGCGCTGGAGTATTTAAGCGGCGGGCTCTCGGTGCTAACCGGTGATTCGCGCGGGCGCATCACTCAATGGTTTTCCCTACGCGCTCAAGACAACCGTTATTCACTCGCGCGGGTGCGCGACTTTCAAAGCCAGGCGCACTCCATCACCGACATTGCCCCCGAGTACTTCAGAAAGGGATTCGTGGCTACCGATGAGAGCGGGAGCATCGGTCTCTACCACGCGACCGCGCACCGCACACTGTTGGTGACCCAGGCGACCGGCCAAGCGCTGAGCCATGTGGCGATGTCACCGCGGGCCGACGCTCTGATGACGCTTGACGGCGCGAAGGCGTTGCGGTTCTATACCGTTCACAACGAACACCCCGAGGTCTCCTGGAGCTCGCTCTGGGGCAAGGTGTGGTATGAAAGCCGGCAGCAACCGGAATTCATTTGGCAGTCATCCTCGGCGGCCGGGGACTTCGAGCCGAAATTCAGCCTCACGCCGCTGGCCTACGGGACTCTCAAGGCGTCGTTCTACGCGATGTTGTTCGCGATCCCCATCGCGGTCCTGGGCGCGGTGTATACAGGATATTTCATGTCCCCGGCCATGCGCGAGCTCGTCAAACCGACCGTCGAGATCATGGGCGCCCTTCCCACCGTGGTCCTGGGCTTTCTCGCGGGCCTGTGGCTGGCGCCGCTGGTGGAGCAGAATCTTCCCGGCGTCTTTGCCGCGCTCCTCACGACACCGCTCGCGATGATCGTGTGCGCTTGGCTTTGGTCACGGGGGCCGGCGATCTGGCGCCAGGCGGTTCCCGAGGGCTGGGAGGCGGCCATGCTCATGCCGGTCATCGCCTTGTCCATCGTGCTGTCAATGGCGCTGAGTGCGCCCCTCGAAGCGTTTCTGTTCGATGGCAACATGCGTGACTGGCTTGGCCGCGAGCTGGGTCTGGCCTTCGACCAGCGCAATTCGCTCGTGGTCGGAATCGCCATGGGGGTGGCCGTGATCCCGCCGATCTTCTCCATCAGCGAAGATGCTATTTTTAGCGTGCCGCGGCACCTCACGCTGGGATCGCTGGCTCTCGGGGCGACGCCCTGGCAAACCCTGATGCGGGTGGTGCTGCTCATGGCCAGTCCAGGAATTTTCTCCGCCTTGATGATCGGGATGGGGCGGGTGGTCGGCGAGACCATGATCGTGCTCATGGCGACCGGAAATACGCCGATCATGGACTTCAATCTCTTTCAGGGCTTCCGTGCCATGTCCGCCAACATCGCCGTCGAGATGCCGGAATCCGAGGTCAACAGCACGCATTTCCGGGTGTTATTTTTGGCCGCGCTGGTGTTGTTTGCCGTGACGTTTGTCACCAACACGATTGCGGAGTTGGTGCGTCAGCGGCTCC
>JBOIDH010000035.1:0-11324 GCA_050740495.1 Gammaproteobacteria bacterium
GCCGGCCGCGTTTGTCAAGACGATCCCCGGACCCGTCGTGCTCTGGATCGTACCGCCCGAGCCCGGCGTGCCGGTACCGGTCACCGCGAAGGTGCTGCCGGTGGGGTAGTTGTTCAGCACGATGCCGTTGGCCGCGCCGTTGGCCGAGACCGAGGTGAAGCTCACAATGCCGCCCGAGTTTAAGAGGTTCACGGCCACGCCGGTCGTCGTCGTGACGCTCACCTGGTTGACGGTCAGGCCCGTGGCGCCGCTGCCGCTCACGCCGGGGGTGGTGGTGTTGTTGACGTTGAAGCCGCGCGCGGTGCCGCCAGTGGGCAGTGTGATCGTGCCATTGATTTGCGGGCGTCCGCCATTGATCGCAGGCCGGGCCACGCTCGTCGCGGGCGGGGTGATGCCGAGCGCGGTGTCGAAGGTGGTATCGGCCACCCCTTGACCGATCAGGCGCTGATTGGTGAAGAGCACAAAGCCACCGGTGTAGGTACTGGCACTGGTGAACACGAAGATGCGATCACCGTTGGCGTCCGCGGCGGTATCCGCGGCCGCCAGCGTGTTGAAAGGCGAGGACAGCCGGCCATCACCCGCTGGGACTAGGCCGTTATTGACGAACCACACCCGCGGTCCGCTCACGGTGACGGTGGCCGTGGCGTTGGTGCAGGCGATGCCGGGCACGCCGCTGTCGCAGATCTGGTAGGTGAAGGTGTCGTTGGCGCCTGTAAAGCCGGCCGGCGGGTTGTAGCTGAAGCTGCCGTTGGCCGCGATGGCCGCACTGCCTGCGTTGGTTGAGGCAACCGTCCCTGGGGTGATGCTGAAGGGCAAAGCGCCCGGGCCATCGACATCGGTGATGGTGGATCCGTCGAAGAGATCGGTCGCGCCATCGGGGATGTTGATGCCGATGTGGGCATGGGCGGCATAGGCCGCCGGTGGCGTCACTGACGGCGCGTCGTTGACCGGGGTCACGGTGATGGTGAAGGTCTGTGGCCCGGAGGTATCGACTCCGCCGCCGTCGGTGCCGCCGTCGTCGTGAAGCGTGACCGTGACCATGGCAGAGCCGTTGGCGTTCAGTGGTGTGTTGAAGGTGAGCACGCCGCTCGGTGATATTGCCGGTTGCGGGGAGAAGAGTCCGGGGGTGTCGTTAGTTACCACGAAATTGAGCGTCTGGCTCGCTTCGTTGGCCGGTCCTTCCGAGATCGCCGTGGCCCAAGCCGGGGAGTGTGGCCCCGAGTCTTCGTTGACGGTCACGTTGCCCCCCGAGGTAAAGCTCGGCGCGTCGTTGACGGGGTTGACCGTGATCGTCGCCGTGGCCACGTTGGAGTCGGAAGTCCCGTCGTTGGCCTTGTAGGTGAAGGTATCGGGGCCGTTGAAGTTGGTGTTCGGCGTGTAGCTGAAGGTGCCGTCGGAGTTAAAGGTAAACGATTGGGCGTTAGCCGGCTGGACGCTGACCAGCACCGCGGTCAGCGGGTCGTTCTCCTCGTCGGTGTCGTTGGTGAGCACGCTCGTGCCCGCCAAGGCGCCACCGTCCTCATTGGTGGTATAGGACGGATCGTCCACGGCCTCGGGCGCATCGTTGACCGCGTTGACCGTGATGGTCACGGTCGCGACGGTGGAGTCGGCGCTGCCGTCGTTGGCGTGGTAGGTGAAGCTATCGTCGCCGTTGAAGTTCTCGGCGCCTTTGTAGGTGAACGAGCCGTCGGCGTTCAAGTTGAAGGAGCCTGGAGCCGCATTGGACGGGCCGGCGTCCAGCACCGCGGTCAAGGTATCGTTGTTCGCGTCGGTATCGTTGGCCAGCACACCGGGTGCGGGCTCGTCGAGCAGCGTATCCTCATCCACGTCGTAGGCATCGTCCACGGCCACGGGCGCCGCGTTGGCCGTGACCATGACCTCATCCGAATCGCTATCCGCGCCGTCAGACACGACGAGCTGCAAGGTATACATGCCCGGTTGATCCGGCGTGAAGCTGGGTGCGGCCGTGTCGGCACCCGTAATATTGGCGTTGGTAAGCGTGCTGCCCGCAGCGACGCTCACGAAGCTCCATTGGAAGGTCAAGGGAGCCGGGAAATCCGGGTCATCCGGATCGAAGCTTGCGCTGCCGTTGAGCGTAGCGACATTGCCGAGCTGCACGAGCACATCGTCGCCGGCGTTGGCGTTGGGCGGCGTGTTCGGCATGGTGACGTCGATGACGGCCTCATCCTGACCGCTCAATTCGCCGTCGAACACGGTAAGTCTCACCTTATAGGTCCCGATCACATCCGGGATGAAGGACGCGAACTCGCCGTTCGGCCCCGAAACGGTAATATTCGCGTCGGTCAGGCCGCTCCCGAGGGGCTTCTCCGTGAAAGACCATTGGAAGGTCAGTTGGGGATTTGGCTTGCCGTCGTCGTTACTGTTGCTGCCGTCGAGGTTGACGGTTGTCCCGACGAGCGCGGTCTGGTTCTCCGGCACGACAATGGCGTTCGGCGCCGAGTTGGGCGTCGCGGCCATGATGATCACGGTGTCGGTGCTAAACAGCCCGCCCGGATCGGTCACGGTCAGCTCGAGCTCATAGGGCCCGTCCACGTCGGGCGTGAAGCTCGGGCCGGGGGTGGTCGGGTTCACGATCGAGGCGTCGGTGAGGATGCTTGCGGGCGGCACGGCCATGAACCGCCAGGAGAACGTAATCGTATCGCCGTTGGGATCGGTGGAACCCGATCCATTCAAGCTCACGGACTGGCCGGTCACGGCGTTCGCATCATCGCCGGCATCCGCGACCGGGGCGCCGTTGACGCTCACCGTCACCGTGGCGGCATTCGAGGTCGCGCCCTGCGTGTCCTGGACGTTGTACGTAAAGCTGTCCGTCCCGGAGAAATTGGCATTGGGCGTGTAGGTGACGGTGCCGTCGGGGTTGCTCACCGCGATGCCGTTCGTGGGAGCGGACGCGATCGCGACGGTCGCTGGATTGATGGTGGCATTGCCGTTGGCGTCGGTGTCATTGGCTAGTACAGGGATGACCACGGAGCTATTCACGTTGACCGTGGCGCTGTCGGGGTTCGCCACCGGCGCCACGTTGGCCGGCTGCACGGTGACCGTCACCGTGGCTACGTTGGACTTGGGTCCCCGGACGCCCATAACGCTGTAGGTGAAGGTGACCGGTGGTGGGCTCGTGAAGCCTGACGCGGGCGTGTACCGCACTTGACCGTTCTGGAGGACGGTGGCGACGCCATTACTCGGCGCGCTCTCGATCTTGACGCTCTTCGGGTTGATGGGGTTTCCGCTGGCGGCCACGTCGTTCGCCAAGACCGCGATGAGCACGAACGTGTTTATCGGCGTCGTGGCGCTGTCGTTGTTCGCGACGGGCGGGGTAGTGACGGCGGGGGGAGCGAAGGCCGTTTGGGTCGTGAGGCTGATCGCGATGGCGACCAAGAACGTCGTGAGCGTGCGCAGGGACATCTTTAATACCCTCTAGTTGGTGTTCTTTCCTTAGTACCGGGTCGGCCACCATTAAGCGGAGCGCAGGTGCACGGCGGTCTTAGACCCCAACGCCCCCCAGGGTCTCGACAGCCGGGCACTCCCGTTCGCCCGAGTATACCCGCGCGGAGAAAAAGATCAATCGCGGATCGAGACAAGCCCGCGGTCTGGCCGGCCGGCTCCTTCCGGAGTTAACCGAGCGGGAAGGTCGCCCCCCCCGCGGCATGCCGGGAAGCGCGTGCATCCTTGCTTTTTGAGCGCTCTCTGCTCAACATTCAAGGATAACGGCTAAGCTCTTACCGCGAGAATCGCTTACTGACAAGGTGCGCGCGGCGCTCCGCGTAGCTCCGCGTAGCCCGGATGAACCGAAGGGCAATCCGGGATCACTCTCCCCGGACTCCGCTCCCACCGTAGCGTGTATGCAGCTAGCGCGACGCATCACCCTTCTGGTGTTGTTCCGTCGTGGATCGGTGTCCGGCCCAGTAGGTCCGGAATCATCTGCTCGCTTCAGAAGAGCCGCGATAGATCGGCCTCGATCCCAGGCAGCGACTTGGGCGTGAGCAGGCCCAAGGGGTCTACGCGGCGCTCGCCGCGGTACCGTCCGTCAGCGGGGGCCTCAAACACCGTCGGCATCCGTCCTGCCACATCGATGAGCCATACTTCCGGGATGCCATGGCGGGCATAGAGAGGGAGCTTGATCTCCCGGTCGTAGCGCAGGGTGGTATCCGCGACCTCGATGATCAGAAACACATCGTCCGCGCGCGGCAGGGCCAGGGCGTAGAAATCGTCGCGCGGTCGTAGGAGGGCCAGATCCGGCCCCGGCTCTGAATATTCGCCGAGTATGATGGGGTCTTGCACCGAAACGATGGCGCGCGCACCGACGGCGCGGACGAACAGCGCCATGAGCTGCTTTACTATAGCCGCGTGCCGGCTCCCAATCGGTGCCATAACGATGATCTCCCCCTCGATGAGCTCCATCCGGCCATCGACCGGGAGGATGCCGGTTTCGCCCATGCGGTGGAAATCGTGCACCGCCAGGCGGTGTTTGCGGTATAGATCCAGAGTTGGACTGGACATGGGGACCGGGCTATATTAGGTGGCAAAAGCTGGGAACTGTGTACCCGGCGGGGAGGATAAGCCTTTCATTCCCCACAGTCATTGCAAGTTCACGACCTGAACCCGCCGGTTCACCCCGCTTCCAGGATGTCCTTTATCCAGCAATTCCTCTTCGCCTCGTCCAGTGGTTTTCAGGCGGTTAGCATCGACCCCCAAGCTGCTGGCTAGAAAGTTCCTAACGCTCTCAGCGCGGCGTGCCGACAAACTCTGGTTATATTCCGCGCTCCCGACTGCATCCGTATGTCCTTCAATAAGGAAACGGTTGTCCTTGAGAGCCTTGTCCTGCATTGCCTCAGCGAGGTTGTTTAGTACTATCTTCGCCTCCGGTGTCAGCCGGTACGAATCATATTCGAAGTTCACTTGGATGGACACGGCCTTTTTGGTCGGTGTCCCACCGCCCGGCATAATGCTTCTAAATTCGAGCGATCCTTCCGAACCAGCATTCCTATCCGGCGTCAAACGTTCAATAAATTCTTGTTTAGTTGGGGTCTTCCCATGGAAATCGGTCAAGTCATACTCACCCGCGTTGGTCGATAAGGAGACCGCCGATAAAGCCGACAAGGCGATCCCGCATGCAGCATATCGAAACTTAAGATCCATACGTACCTCCTGAAACACATTTTCTACCGGTCTCGAATCCACAGGGACACAAGGCTATATTTATGAACGGCCAAAATGACCTGACCGGTACTATAGTCCTGCAATCCGCTTGGCGCCATCCCCTACCACCGTGAAGGCCCCCCACAGCAACGGATGGGACCGTAGGGGTTGTCTTGACTTCCTTGCACCGTCGATGATGTCTAACTGCGCCAGGCGCAAGGCGTTCGATAACGCCGTATCAGGTGCATCGCGCATGTGCTGGAACATGCCGATCATTAAATCAGCAGTCGTCTTGTTCTCCGCCAACCAGTGGGAGACGATCAATGTCCTGGCACCGGCGAAGAAGAACGCTCGCGCGAGCCCCGAGAGGCTCTCCCCTCCTGTTTTCAGACCCCCACCGGTGTTGCAAGCCGATAGAACCACGAGATCGGCGTCCAGCCTGAGCCTTAGGATCTCGCTGGCTTCCACCAAACCGTCCTCTCCCTTCTGCGGCGGCTGAGAGAGGGAAGCGACCAAGGACGGTTCGGGTTGACATTCTATCTCGGCGGGCAAAATCCCATGGGTGGCAAAATAAACGATTCGATAATCGCTCAATGGACCCCCGCGCACCGTCGCTTCGTTGAACCCTAGGCCAAATAATTCTTGTGATAGGACCGCCGGAAAGGTCCGCGCGACGGACTCGACCTCCGTCTCTGTAACAGGGAGCGCACCCAGAGCCAGCAAACGCTCTCGGTGCTTACGTAACCGAGCAGGGTCCGTTAAGCACTCTTTTGGCAGGCTTGCGTCGATCTGAGATAATGAACTCTCTGTAAACGGCACAAAATTGCCAAAACCGATAAAGGCCTTCGGTGCCGTAGACGCCTTCGCGGTTGCACGCAGATCGACAAAGGATCGAACCGAGGGTAAAAGACTAATAGCGCTGCGGTTAGCCAACCATTTCACCTTCGAATAGTCCTGTTGCTCGATTGCTGGCGGCGGTTCGGTAACCAGCAGGCCAAACGGAAAGCTCAGGAGCGAGCCGGTGGGTATGGTGATTAAATGCTTAACACTTTCCACCTCCTTCGAAACCGGCCCCAGGAGATCACGATAAAGCGCATGGGCCAGTTCAACGTTGAACCTCGGCAGCGTCCCATCACTGCGTGGTTGCAAACCAGCGCGCAACTGCTGAACAGCGCTTGCGATCTCTCTCGCGGAAATCGGAAGAGGACGCACGCTCACGCTACCCTGGCGCACAAGAAATACGAAGCTCTCCGGGTCACCGAGTAAAACTTGCACCAAGGCCTCCGCAGGCCCCACTAAATCCGCTACGCGCTTCGCTTCTACGCTTGCGTCCATTAACTGGTTGTAGCCGGGGAAAGCTGCCTGAACTTGGGCACCGCCCTCTTGGATCTGTTCGTTCACCTTTGCAATTCGTTCCCGTAATTTTTCCAGCCGCTCCTGGTTATCCTTAGTTTGGCCTTGGGCGACCTCAGCTTCGTAGGCACGATATAAGAAGTAACGCTCTTCCTGATTTTCCTGTAGCTCTCGCACCAGGTCCCCTGTGCCCCCCTCACTCGCCGCGAGACGTGCCGCGGCGCGCGCGATGTCCTGTGCCGTCTGTCCGCCTCGCACCAATTGCCCGGCTTCAAACATCTCGCGATAGAGCGCATCACGCTTACTAGGCTGAGTTTGGGCAAGCTCATAAGCGGTCATCATGAAAGGCAAGAGCTGATTAAAACTAAGGCCACCCCCGCGGCTCTTGATTAGCCGGATGCCGCGCCGAAACGCAACCATCGCGTCTCCATACCGCCGGCGGTCTCGATAGGCCTGGCCTAAGTTGAGATAGGTAATGGCGCCGGGCCGTTCACCAGGTGCGACCTCATCCCACAGTGTAGCCGCCGAGCCCAATCGCTGTTCCCGTTCTTCGTTGGCGCCGCGCGACTTCGCGATCTTTGCGCTCAGTCCCAGGATTTCAGGCTCCCAGGTGGGCGGTGCTTCATCCGCCTGTTGCAGGGTTGCGGATGCTTCCTGCAGCACCGCGTCCGCCTGTGCTAAATCGCCCAGACGCCGAAGCATGGCGGCCTCGATGTGGAGGCTCTGCACAATGTCCACCGCTACCGGGGATTTAACGTTGCCAAGGACCGAGACATCCGCGCGGCCGGTTACCGCTACACCTTGTCCCGTATCACCTATAGAGCCCGTTGCTAACCCAGTAGTCTGGGAAGCCAGCTCTCTCCGCAATACCGTGGATTGCCGAGCGTAATCGAGAGCCTCAGTAAACTGATGCTGGTTTGCCGCGTGCAACGCTCGATAGCTCAGATACCGCGCGCGGTCGCTGGGATCCTGCGCTTGTTTCGCGAGCACCTCGGCACGATTGAACAGCGATTGCGCTTCAGTAAAGTGCCCTTGATTGCTGAGCTCGAGAGCAAGGTGCATCAGTGGATCTAAGGTCTCAGAATTTTCAATACCGAGGATCCGCTCGTGCAAGGCAAGCGCTTCGCGATAGCGATTGGCCGCGGCAGCAAAGTCCTTAGCACTGTTGTAGAACTGACCGGCCGTCATCAGCCGATAGTAGGTGCCCAGATCGCCAGCACCGTATAGACGGCCGCGCAGCTTTGCTTCCAGCTCTGCCACGGCAGAGGACTTGGCGCGGCCCTCGCCCGCCATGCTAGGAATCAGCTTCCCTGAAACGACCCCTATCCCTTGTTCGAGCACCGGAAGTACAGCGGGAATGCCATCGGCAAGATAGGTTGCTCCAGCAACGCGCGCGATGAGCACGATATAGGGCCATCCTCCATTACGCAGCTTGCATTCGGTGACCAGGGCCTCGACCCCATCCAATACCTTACCTGGTTTATTCTCTCCACACTCCAGCCGCCGGTTGACGGTCTCGTTCCACCAGCCGCCCTTCATCCACGAGTCTAACGAGCCATCGTTTGATGCGACCTCAAAGATTCGGCCGCTCGGATTCTCCCAGCGCCCGCAAAACACCTCGAAATGCCGCTTGGCCAAGTCCGAGTTTTCCGAAGCGCCGCTTTCCTGCAACTGGCACTCCTCCCCGACCAGGTTCTTCAGCGCCAGCACCGAGGCCCCTTGCTCGGCCTCATGGGCGGGCGAAATCGATTGGCAACCGTAGCATGCTAAACATGCAAGCAGCGTTAAAACGGCGCCGGTATTGTGGACCATGATAATCCCTGCTAGTTACCGCTTACCCAACGCAACGCGAGGGACACGCATAGCACTCCGTCGCCCTGCATCACCCTTCCTCCGGCTCACGCCCTTCATCCGGTTCGTCGTTTCCGAAGTTCGAGTATTGGGGCTCGCGAGGATCTCCAGACGGGGGAGGGCGTTTGAATACTGCCCATAGCGATTGTCCCTCCGGCCGCGGTGGGGTGCTACCGAAAAGGCCGCCTTGTATCTTCGGTGGTATCGGTTCCGCCGGCGTTTGCAAAGACTCCGGAATCACAGGCTCCGGAATCACAGGCTCCGGAATCACAGGCTGCCCACAGGCGACACCGATCACACAGTTATTTATAGTAAAGTCCGGATCGTTGATGGGACCCTGTACGGCCAGTGCGGCGTCCTCACCCGAGGCGCCGCCGACCGTACCGAATACGGTGGCACCCTGCGCCGATGGTGAAAGGAACAAGCTTGTGAGGTTTAGCGAATCCACAGGGCTTGTAGCGCTACCGCTGTATGTAAAACTGGTATCGCCGGCAACGAAACGCGCGGGTATCGTGATATCGCCGGCGCTGTCGATCGTTACCGGCCCTACTCCTACGTCGCCCCCGAAGAAGATATCGCCGGCTAATCCCCTCGCCCCCGGCATCCAACTCCAACCCCGCGGGGTCGCCTTCAACTACCGCAGAATCAATCGAACCGTTGAAGGTGATCCCGCCTCCCCCCGTACTGACCGAGCTGTCCGACTCGAGGAGGGTATTGCCGACGACAAGGAAATTACCGCCGTTCGTGATGTAGTCGCTGTTGAACGTGAGCGCGCCGGTATAGCTTTGATCGCCGGTCGTAGTGACATCCTGCAAGCCGATGGTCGCACCAGAAGCAGTCAGCGAAGCCGCCGTGACATCGGCGTTGATATTCAAGGCGCCGGCCGATATCAAGGCCAGGTTCGTGGCGTTCGCTTGAATGGGTGCGTCGACGGTTAACGCTGGCGCCGTCAGTGGCGCCGCATCGAGGATCCCATCCGGGCCGAAGAAACTTGCCCGCCCGAGGGTTAATGTTCCGGACGTGACAAAAGCGTCGAAATCGTTTTCACTGAGGAATGCCTCGCTTCCGACCGTTATGTCTGCGGCCGCCGGAGCGCTGCCCAGGCCCGGGTTCGCATCCACGATGCGGGCGAGATGGATATCCCCGGTTCCGGCATCGATCACGCTGCCGTCGACGATGCCGATGTTTTGGGCGATCAGATCGATGTTGCCCCCGTTGGTTCCGATTTGCACGCTCGAAGGATCTGTCTCTGCGTCCCCGGGGTCACCGATGTCTAACGTGGTTCCTTCGCTCGTTACGCGATCTAAATCGGCTTCGAACCGTAGATCCGCTCCTTGTGTGGTGACGTCGAAGTTGACGCCGATACCCCCATTCGCCTGGAAGCTGATGGATTCTCCCTGGCCCAGATTCACGAAGTTAAGTGGCGCATTGATGAAAATGCTGTCCTGGGCCTGGAACAGTAGGTTGCCGTTTAAGTTTTGAATAGCGTCATTAGTTATCGTAAAAAAAACATTCCCATTCACACCTACGTCGGGAAACCTGATTTCACCATCACTGGCTTGATCATCCTCACCACCGCCATCTTCAATGATGTCGATGGTTTGTGGATCGAACAATATATTCCCATCGAGACCCTTTGTTGCCTCTACAGAGGCAGTACCCACAAACTCAAGCCCTTGTTTCCCGGAAACCTCTATGAACCCCCCATCGCCTCCCTCTTGCCCACCGCGGGCGCTGAGGTCGCCGCGGAATCGTGTCACCTCGTCCGACCACACGATGATCTCGCCGCCATCGCCGTTGCCTGTGGCGTCGGCTTTGACGCTGGCACCCTTGGCAACGAAGGTCTGCTTGGCGTTGGGTTCGGGACCTTTACCTTGGTAGTTGCCGCCGATCAACACATCACCGCCGCCGGCATCACCCGAGGCGTCAATCCCTGCGCCTGCGAATAGTCCCACTTTCTCACCCAGCACTTTCACCGTGCCGCCTTTCTGGCCCGTCTCTAGACCGGAGGCGTCTAGCTTGCCTGAAACCGCGACAATGCCTTCATCGCCGCCCGATAAGATGATCTTGCCGCCTTCGAGTGCGACCGCTCGGGCCTGTACCACCCCATCCATGTTGATCACCCGATCAACCACACCGTCGGCCGCGCGCGCTCATCGCGACGATCCCGCCGTCGGCCACGATAGTTCCGGCATCAGATGCACTTTGCCAGTCGGAGGGCTGCTCCGTTATCTCGGAACCCGCGTCGAACTGCAATAGGCCATCGCCATGGAAATCCAGGGTAAAAGTTTTGGTCCCAGCCAATGCTACGTTGCCAAGACGCGCTGCGATGAGACCCTCATTGCTTACCCGCGGAGCTGCCAGTACAACCGCGCCTCCGTCCTGGACGTGGATCTGGCCTTGGTTAACAACCTGCG
This sequence comes from Gammaproteobacteria bacterium, assembly GCA_050740495.1. GTDB lineage: Bacteria > Pseudomonadota > Gammaproteobacteria > JACCXJ01 > JACCXJ01 > USCg-Taylor. Next base: position 10,779 of record JBOIDH010000035.1, read on the forward strand.
CATCCGGGTTCGCCGAAGCCTTGTCAAAGCGATAGTGTCCGCTCATGAAATCTTCGTTGTTGATATCAGCCGTCGTTGCGACCAAGCCGGCCACATCCACCCGGGCGTTCTTACCGAACAGGACGCCATTCTGATTCAGGAGAAAGATTTGCCCATTAGCCGTCAAGCGTCCATCGATTAAAGAGCTACCGGACCCCTGCACGCGGTTCAGGGCGACAGACGAGCTAGAAGGCTGTTGGAAACTGGTATGCTCGTTAGCGTTGATATCAAAGCTGCGCCAGTCGATGACGGCCCGGTCGCTATGCTGATTTACATCCAGGCGCGAGGCGCTCGTCTCAACGATAGAGGCCGATCCGGCCGCCACGCGCCCGTCCTGAGGGTTCGCCAGGGTCGCCGGTGCCAGCGCAACTGCTTGCAAGAGAATTAGGGAAGCTCTGAATCTGGCAGGACCAGATCATTGCCCTGCCCCCGACCAATGTTTCCGCCTGCTGTCCCAAACACTACCGATTCGTTGGGACCTGCCGGCCCTGGCTGTGTACTTTGGAC
>JBOIDH010000036.1:0-11302 GCA_050740495.1 Gammaproteobacteria bacterium
CAGCGTGTCGGGCCGTGGGTCCTATCCCTCGCCTGTGAATTGTTCATCGTCGCGAGTGTCAGCATGGTCTGCCTATTCACCTTCCGGCAAGTCACGCTTGCCTTGAGCAGCGTTTTTGGTTTTTATCTGCTGGCCCGCACCATCGGGTCGATTCAGCTCATCGGTCACGGTCCGCTGGCCGATCCCTCAGCCCCATCGCAGCGGTTCATCAGTGGCGTGATCGACACCCTAGCCTTCCTGCTCCCCGATCTCGATCGCTACACCTCTAGCCAATGGCTCATCTACGGTGCCCCCGCTGGACCGGACCTTGTCGCGATCATCGGACAAACAATGATTTACCTCATGCTGCTCATCGGTGCGGGTCTGTTCGACTTGTACCGAAAGAACTTCTAGGATTCGCGTGTCATGGCGACAGAACGTCCAGTGCATGAGGTGCCGGTGCCGGTACTGTTATCACTCTGTTGCGGCCTTACCTTGCAAATCCTCTGGCAAACCGGACAGCCTGCCCCGCAAGCGATCGGCCGCGCACTGCCGTCGCCTCCACGGATCGAGGTCCTGAAAGTTGCAAGCCTCGGGGAACCGGAGGCGCTCGGACGAGTGCTTATGCTGTGGCTACAGGCCTTCGATAACCAGCCGGGTATTAGCATCCCCTTCCGGGAATTGGACTATGGCCATGTCATCGGTTGGCTCGATGTGATTTTAGCTCTTGCCCCGCGCTCCCAATACCCGATGCTGGCCGCGAGCCGTCTCTACGCCGAGGTTCCGGCGCCGCCTAAACAACGGCAGATGCTCGAATTCGTATATCAACGGTTTCTAGACGATCCCAACCGGCGCTGGCAATGGCTCGCGCACGCCGCGGTGCTGGCCAAGCACCGCCTCGCCGACTTGCCCCTGGCGCTGCGTTATGCCCAGGCAATCGCGAGCCATGCCACCGGCAAGGACGTGCCGCACTGGGCGAAGCAGATGCACATCTTCCTGCTCGAAGACATGGGCGAAATCGAAACCGCCAAAGTCTTACTTGGGGCCTTGCTCGACAGCGGCACAGTGATCGATCCCGATGAAATCCACTTCCTTACTTCGCGCCTACATCAAATGCAGCGATAGTGGCATTATCCCATCTGCAAGCCAGGACAATTGGACGATACCGATGATTCCTTCGCAGTCGAAGCGTTGTGGAAAAATCGACAGTCTTGTTGAGGTACCGACAGTCCTAGGGGCGAACACGTCAATAAAAAGCTCTAATACGTTTTATAATCAATACCATGATAATATGGTATAGAGGCTGCCTAAAGGATAATCATTGCGCGTCACCGGAGGATTTAATTATGGTTAATAAGCAACGCGGTTTCACCTTGGTGGAAATCGCCATCGTGCTGGTCATCATCGGGCTGCTGCTTGGCGGTATCCTAAAGGGTCAAGAATTGATTACCGCGGCGCGCGTTCGGAATCTCGCCAGCCAAGCCGCGGGCGTGCAAACGGCGTACTACGGGTTCGTCGACCGCTACCGTGCGGTGCCGGGGGACATGCAGGGAACCCAAGCCTGCACTGCCATCAGCAATACCGTATGCGGCGTGGGCGGTAATGGAAATGGAACGATTGCTTCCTCTACCTCCACCACCGATCCCACCCCTTGGACCGAGGCGTCTGCCGCCTGGGCGCATATGGCGGCCGCGGGCTTCTTGCAGGGTAACTACGCAGGCACCGCAACAGCCGACGGCACTACCGGTGGGGCATACCGTGATTTAACGATTCTCCAGGCACCGATAAATACCTTTAACGGGTTTTTATTGCTCGCGACCACCAGTGAATACAGCCCCGCCGGCCTAGCGCCCCGTTTACACCTCATCACCGGACGTGAGGTGCCGGTCAATGTTATGCGGGAGATGGATGTGAAGATGGACGATAGCTTGCCCAATACCGGAATTTTGCGGTCGGCACCGCAAACCGCTACAGCGGCATTTCCTGGATTCGTGGGTAGTTCGGACCCCACGACCCGTTGTGTCAGTACTGCTACTCCTCCCGCATGGAATATTACTGGTGCTTCCGCCGACTGTAACGGGTATTTCCTTTATTAACGCCCAATAACGTATTTCGAGACCTGTACTCATACCCCGCCTCCTGGCGGGTTTTTCCCGCTTACGCGTCCGTTTGAACAGACCGTGGATCGCGCAGCAATACACCTCAAGGGCGTATCGAAGCGGTATGGAAAGGTGGGCGTCCTAGAAAATGTTGATCTGCACCTCCGCGAAGGCGAGTTCCTTGGGCTCGTAGGGATCAACGGCGCCGGTAAGACGACCTTGATCAAATGCCTCTTGGATCTGTGTGCCCTCAGCGGCGGGTCCATCGACATCTTTGGCCTCCCCCACATCCAACCCGCGTCAAGATCCCGCCTCGCATTTCTTCCGGAGCGGTTTATCCCGCCGAATTTTGCCACAGGCAACGAGTTTCTTCGCTTCATGCACGCACTCCACCGCCAGCCTTGGCAATTGAACAACGTTGAGCCAACTCTACATACGCTGGACCTCGATCCAACGGTGTTGCGAGAACCGGTGCGACATCTGTCGAAAGGGACGGCACAGAAGCTCGGTCTTGCGGCAAGCTTATTGAGCGGTAAGGATTTGTACGTTCTCGATGAACCGATGAGTGGTCTCGATCCGAAAGCCCGTGCATTATTTAAACGAGATTTGCTGGTCCGCAAACAAGCGGGCCTGACGTTGTTTTTCACCAGCCACATGCTTGCCGACATCAGTGCGCTATGCGACCGAATGGCGGTATTACACCAGGGACAGATCCTTTATCACGGTGCACCCGCGGCATTTTGCGAGCACTTCGGCGCCACCGGCATAGAAGAGGCGTATCTGAACTGCGTCGGCGCAACGCCGTAAGCCCTGTTTCGTTTTCGCGCGGAACTCGCGGATCTATACTAAAGTTAAAGGACAACTTACCGCTAAGCGATGGACCTCTTCGCTTGATACCAATCTTCTCCACACCGAACCCTATGAGCCAGGCAGAAACTCCAATTTCCCCAGCGGTAGCTTTGCAAATCCTAGAATCTCTTCCCATCGGGATATTCGTCGCCGACGGCGGCGGAACGATAATCTGGGCAAACGACGCTCTATGTTCACAACTCGCCGTCACGCGCCAATCCACCCTAGGAAAATCCCGAGACGAGCTGCCCGTGAACCGCATCCTCACCTTATTCAAAACGGTTGAGACCTATCAACTGCCCGGCACGCCCGGCCACCCAGAACGCTGGTTGAATTTCATTGCCCGCCACGTGCAGATGGAACCCGGGCAGGCGTTCGAAGTGGCTTGCGTCGTCGATGTCACCCACTATGAGATCGTCCGAAAACGCAAGCATTTAAGCTTAATCTCCGCGGCGCTGAACGAAACTGATCCGGATACCGGGTTGCTTACGCAACAGTCGGTGATGGCGCAATTAGTCTCCGAGGTATCGAGAAGCCGGCGCTATAACAACGACCTAACGGTTTTCATAATTAATCTAGTCCAGCCAGCGCGTAACACTTCAAGCGCAAAATCCGGCGGCACAGCGGCGCTAACTCAGACCGCCCGCTTCCTGAAGGAAAGGCTTCGCTGGGTAGACATCATTGGCCGCTGGGAGGGCAGCAGCATACTCGTGGTTTTGCCCGAGACCAATCTCGAATCGGGGATGCAACTTGCCGAAAAACTACGCGCGGAAATGGATAAATCCGATCTGCTAGAATGGGCTCGTGACCCCGCGGCCGAAGGCTTGACGATAAATTTGGGCGTCACGGCGTGGAAAACAGGTGACGATGCCGTCAGCCTAACTAACCGAGCCTCTAACGTAGTAATCGGGGATCCCACACACGGTGCCGCGACAGTCAGTGCGGTTTAGCCGGCTTCGACAATCTCGAAGTCGTGGGTAATATCAGCGGTCTTCCCGAGCATTATCGAGGCCGAGCAGTACTTCTCCGCTGATAGCCGAATAGCTCGCTCAACGTGCTGTGGCAATAATCCTTTTCCACGCACTAGGAAACGCACGTGGATCGAAGTAAATACCCGTGGTGAGCTATCCGCGCGCTTGGCTTCGACCTCGACTCTACAATCCCTAACGTCTTGCCGCGCCTTCCGTAGTATTGACACCACATCGTAGGCCGTGCAGCCTCCCATGCCCAGTAACACCATCTCCATTGGCCGAATGCCGACATTTCGGCCGCCGGCTTCCGGCGGGCCATCCATCACGACGGTGTGGCCGCTGCCCGATTCGGCCACGAACAAGGCGTCTCCCGCCCATCTTATAACCGCACGCATGGCGCTTTCCGGGTTAATTTTGGCTAAAACCGTTTCACGCGGTTACACTCGTACACGCCCCCTTGCTAAACAACCTTCGAGCGTTTCGTTCTATACCGTGAGGTAACCCTTGTCGATCCTCGGTCCTGTCAAGCACACCAGTGATCCACTGGTAGAACAGTTTCTAGGTCACTGCCGTCGCGCGCAGTATCCCGCCAAGGCGCTCATCATAACACGCGGGGATCCGGCCGACGAACTTCTGTACGTTATCAAGGGGTCTGTAACCGTCATACTGGAGGATGATAGTGGGCACGAAATCGTTCTTGCTTATCTGAATTCCGGCCAGTTCTTCGGGGAAACCGGGCTTTTCGTCGAGAACATGAAGCGGACCGCGTTTGTTCGGGCGAGAACAAAGTGCGAAGTGGCGCATATCAGCTACGACCGCCTGCGTAATCTTCCCGCGATCTACCCTCACATCGTACACTTGCTGGCGACGCAAATAGCCACGCGGCTCTTGAAAACTAACCGCAAGGTACGAGATCTGGCTTTTCTGGATGTTTCGGGCCGCGTCGCTAGGACCTTGTTAGACCTTTGCAAGGAACCCGATGCGATGACGCATCCCGATGGGATGCAGATCAGTGTTACGCGTCAAGAACTGAGCCGTATCGTCAGCTGTTCACGGGAGGTTGTCGGACGGGTATTAAAGACTTTCACACAACAAGATCTTATTCAGGTGAAAGGGAAAACGATCGTGGTCTGCGGCGTGCGATAAACGGTCTGGGAATCTGCGCGCGACTATAGAGTTCAACGCTTCGATCACTTACCTCGGGAATGACCCAATAACCTTGAACAGACGGACGAGAGAAAGAATTGCTGCGTTTCGATGCCGTATTGGGCGGGGTCCACCGCACGCACGATCGACAAAGGGTTACCCGATTGATCCGTCGCCTGTTTGAAAAGATCGACAACCGGATACGATTTGTAATGTGACTTGTCCGATCCCAGCATGAGCATGATCCTGGGCCGAAGCTGGCGCACGCGATTTTGGCTAATCACGACCCCGACCTCGCCCGTGGTGAGCTCGACGAGGGTCCCGGTCGGGTAAACCCCGAGCGTTTGAATGAACTGCTCTACAAGTTCGGCTTGAAAGCGCGTATTGCGCTGTCGGTAAAGCTGCTGAAGCGCCGCATGCGGGGAAATAGCGGGGGCATGTAGCCGGTTGCTCGTGCATGCATCAAACCACTCGGCAATTGCCACCATTCGGGCAAACACCGGGATTGCTGGCCCCTGTAACCTGTTCGGATAACCACCCCCATCAAACCACTCGTGGCGGCAGGCAATGATGTCGATCACCTGCTTGGCGACGCCGGGGGTTTTGGTCAAAAGCGCTACGGCTGATTCCACATGGCGCCTGACGAGGCTAATCTCCTCCACCGACAGCTGGTTCGAAGTCATCAGTAGATCCGATGGGAGATTTGCGGTGCCTATGTTGCTCAGCAACGCACCGAGGCCCAGGTTGGAGATCTCACCCGACGAGAATCCCAAATGGCGTCCCATGGCTACCGCTAGCGCGCTCGTGTCGACGTGGTGATAATGAGTATAGCCATTCTTGTCTTTCATGAGCCGAAGCCACATCGCGCCGTCCGGGTTTCGCAGGATACTATCCATCATTCCGCGCACCGCCGCTTTCACGGCAACGATGTGGATCGCCTTTCCGTATTTTACGTCCTCCAGGAGCTCGCTTAACGATTCGCGTAGTTCGCGCCGCACACCGTGTGCGCCGCTATATTCTTCTTCGAGCGTCGTCCGGTCTTCGTAAAACGTGGGTTTCGCGGGCCGAAATTCCACTACGCCACCGAAGGTCCCTCCTAGTGGCGGAATGCGGCCTGGCGCAGGCACCGAGGTAGATATAGGGGGAGCTAGCGGCGACCCGCCAGGCGATAGCAGCCGATCGAGCACAGCATTCTGGGCGTGTTTGACCCGTGCTCGCTCGGGATCGCTCGCGATCGCCTCGCGCACCCTATCAGTCCTGATAAATACGTACTCACAGTGTTGTTGCAGAAGGCTTATTGTCGCCTGGTTTTGAATCCAAACACCTTCGATCGGGAAAGGTGTCCCCAGCCACGGACGGTCGAGCCGGGAGACAAACATGTTGAGCTGCAGGTTTTGAGTGCTGATTTTTGATTCCATCGCAACACAGCCCCAGTGCGTGACAAGATAAGCGTTAGAATCCCAACGAAATGAAATGTAAGCTTGGCCTCTGTGTATCGGATGCTAAGCCTATTACTTGAACTGCGGGAGAATGCCTTGTCTACACCTTACTCCCGTGGCAACGCACCCGCCTCTTGGTGAAATTTCGATGGTCCGGCCGCGATCGATGCGCGTACCCCGAGCGGATCGCTGGGATCGACGCCTTCCATGAACGGTGTGCGTCGATTGAGGTTGGTCGTTTGGTAAACCTTGCCGATCCAGTTATTTATCACGGCCTCCGCCGTGTCGTGCCAGGTATTGTCCACATAAGGAACAATAAGGTGTTCCGGCATTTGGGGAATGGGAGCCGCTCGCGCCCGCGCTATTTTGACCTCTTCGCCGTATTCCTCAAGGATCGCCTGGGTCATAGGCGTGAGATAGTTCACCGGGAAGGGCGGGTATTCATCGACATCAGCACTTGCGAAACGCAGCACTTCGCGTTTGTATTCTTTCAACAGGCTGACGGTGTCGTATTCGGGATGGCCCTGAAAGAACACAATACGGAAACCGTCCTCACTCACCGCGATATGCACACCCGCCTCATCGCTCTCGACGAGCGCCAAGAGCCCCGCGGATTCGAACTGCTCGCGACCGATCTCGTTGAAGCGCGAGTGCGGCACGTCGAAGCGCGTATTGACGCCGGCAATGAGCGGGTGCCGGCCGTCCGTGATGTAATGGGAATACACACCCCAGCGCTTGGATTTCAAGCGCCGGCGCTTCTTGCCGTGACGGAACTGCAGCACGGCGTGGGTGGCAAGGCAGGAACACAGGGTTGAGGTCACGTTTTCATATGCCCAATCGATGATCGCGATCAAAGGCTGCCAAAAAGGTTCGAGCGCGAGATCCGGTTGCGTCACGTTAGCGCCGGTGATGATGAGCGCATCGAGCCCGGCTGCCTTGATATCATCAACGGTGTCGTAATACCGCGCAATGTGAGCACGGGCATCGGGCCCGCGTGTGAGCTCCTCGAGTGTAAACGGGTGAACGTAGAACTGTGCGATCTGGTTGCTTTCCCCGACCAGCCGTAGAAACTGCCGCTCGGTAGCTTCTAGCGCTTTGTCCGGCATCATGTTGAGCAGCCCGATGTGCAGCTCGCGGATGTCTTGATGCAGAGCGATGTCGTTTGGGATCACCGTCTCGCCTTCCTGCCGCAAGGCCGCGAACGCCGGCAGGTTCGAATTTGCAACGAGGGGCATGACCTGTCTTCCTTCCGAACCGCTTAGGGAAGCTCTGCAAAAGTTACTACGCAGCCCATCTGCTTTGTCGCGTGCTCGCTTGTCGCTCGCCTATCTACCTGATATGTCTCGCGACTCGCTCCGCGGCTTCGCGCATCTGTGCTTGCTCGCGACACTTTTGCAGAGCTTCCTTAGGACTCGCGGGCGATCACGGTCTCGACGAGGTGAAGAAAATCGGCCTCGCTTTGGATCTGAGCGATCTCCGCCGTCGTGACGGTGTAACCGTACCTTTCGGCGATCGCCCGATACCGAGGGATGCGCGCGTAGAATAACCTGGGGAAAATCCAGCGCACGAATTCATCCGGATCGATGAGCGCGACATAAGCGATTTTGCGTTCCCGCTTGAATACAGCGAGCTGCTCATCCAGAAAGACATTCCGGTAATACAGCGGTTTTGGATCTTCAGCGGCGCGCCGGATCAATGCCTGCTCGTCAACTTCGGTCGCCTCGATATACAGCATCATCGTATGCTTGGCGAGGGTGTCCAGCACCTCGTAATCATCGAGCTCACACACGCTGCCGCCCGCATCGTTGACGAAGTGCCGGTAGCCGTAAATCTCCTTCGCCTTGCGAAGAAATTCGGGCACATCCTTCATCGCCGCAATTTCCGCTTCGTGGTGGAGAGCTTGACGACGCTTAAACTCGGTTAGCCCCAAGCCACCCGCCTCGGGGTTTCCGAGCTTCCCAAGGAAGGTGGAGACGGGTTTTAGATTGTCCACCGTGATGTTGTTGCAGATATAAATAGAGTCAGCGCGGAGCAGCTCCCGTAAGAACGGAATCTGCATGGCTTTCTGCTTGATATTGTCGAGGATCGCTTCGCCCAAATACCGGGTGCCGATGCGATAATCACCGGAATAGTGGAACCAATGACTGCTTCTGAGGATAGTCGCGAGGTGCGTCTTGCCGACGCCAGACATGCCGAGAAGCGTAACGCTCTTGTTCTCCCAAGCCCTGAATTGATCGACGTTCAGTTTCACCCGCTTCTGGCATCTACTCAACTGGATGGAATCGCTGCTTGAAGCGATGTCGGTAAGCTCTTTGGACCGGCGAAGCTACGATCACGAGCAGCCGAAACGAACAATCGCAACGGCAAAAAGGCACCTGAGTACGCTTCCTCCTGCTTCGGTAAAAAGAATCGGCGGCGTAAGCCTAGGGAACATTCGCGCAGCGCGCAAGCTCCCGGGCTGTTGCGGTCGGATTGTGTGATCTCGCTGCTAAGCGGCATGGGTTTCAATAAACCGGTTCCAATTCTCTTGCCGCAGTTCCACGGGGGCCGCGTCGTGTTCCGGGCAATCGAACCGCAAGTGGCGCTCGCCAAACGCCGCGTTTACAAAGGCGCAATGATGCGGAGTATTCGGATCGTCGTACGCACCCGGGCGGAAATGCCGGCACGTCACACACATGCGCGAAATTGGGACCTCGCCCCGCTCCTGCAAGGCGTAGATCATCTTGATCAGCCCGCGACAAAATACCTCTTGTTCCACCGGCGACAGCTCATCCACCGCACCGATCAAAAAATCCGGCCAATGGGCCGTGCGTTGCGCCTCGGCGCGTCCTTTGGGCGTTAACTGAACAAGCAGCGCCCGCTGGTCAGTCGCAACTCGCCCTTTGCTGACCAGTCCCTTGCGGACTAACGCGGTCACCGCCTCGCTTGCCGTCGGGGCGCTTACGGCTAGTGCTCTAGAAATAGAAAACAGTCTCCACTCACCCGTCCCCTTTGCGTGTAGAAGGGCAAGAATCGCCCCCTGCGTCGGCGTCAATCCCTGGCTCCCAGCGTCCTTCCACGCATGGCTTTTAAGGGCAAGCCCAATCTTCGCTAAGCCGGATATCAAACGCTGGTTCATCGGGTCGCTAATCCCATCGAAAATCGTCGCCGCCATACGTAGTATTCCCTTTGGAGTCCTCATTAGTACACCGGTAGACCGGTATACTGTCAAGAGCAAAAGCGAGTGAAAGCAAATTTCCGCGCTAACGCGCTAATACTAGGAACGCTGTCCCTTCCTGGCCTTCGCGACGGCCCCGGCCAGACCGCTCCGGCGCTCCGGCCCTCCGCCTGCGCCATCTCCGATCCCGATTCGCGTAGAGACCAGTGACCGAAACATGCGGTGCTCCTCGCGAGTCAGCCGGGCGATCCGAACGAGGTCTCGTAGGAAGGTTCGGATCTGCCCCTTAAGGATCGTTCTCGGTTGTTACCGACCCTTTCGCCGTGCCTCCAAGCCGTCCCAAAACGCGGCGACTCCGTCCAGCATTTCATTTCCGTGGCGAATGAAGGCGTCTTCGTCCAAGGTCCGATGAAAATAAAGCTCCTCGAGCTCTTCCTGCGTGTGGCGGGCATGTTGCGACTCCAAGCGTTCGTGCCAGGTGAAAAACGCCAGTGGCAGATCGGCTCCACTGTGTGTATTGAACTTCTCGAAGCCTTCGATGAGCTCTTTCCAAAAGCCGGCCGCGGCCCAATTTTCCACGGCGAAACTGGCCGCTTGCGAGATCTGGTAGTCTTCGTTACCGTAGAGTCGCGCTAACTCGTCGCAGAAAAACAAGGTCGCGGATGTGCCGTGCCGGCGCTTGCCGACATCGTTAAATCCCAGACCTAGCTTAGCGGCGATGCGCAACAGCCACTCGAAATGCGCGGCCCGGAACCGGAAGGTGCCGCCTTCGACGGTGCCCTCGGTCGAGACGAGCTTTGGGTCGGTGTGCTCATCCTGGCGGCAGGCCGAATCCTTGCCTGGGTTGAAGACCACACCGATCTCATTGGCGAGGATCTCTTTCGACGCCCGCATGCCTTCGAGGGAGTCGGCGTTGATGGTTTTATAGAGTTGCGCGACGAGGAAGAGATTGGAAAAGACGGAAAATTGAACGATGAACACCTTGATCTGCTCGCCGGATTGTGCGCCGTGCCGGAACCAGGCCGTGTAAGGGTTGGCGATGATTACCCGATGCCGCAGCAGTTCCTGCTTGATGCGCTGTTGAAACGCGAGGAAACGCTGGGCCTTATCGATGCTGTAGCCCGGCTGTTCGGTGGCGACGGCCGCCAGCGAGGGCGGACTCAATCCGGCGAGATGATGACGCGCGGCAAAACGGTTCAAGCTTGGAGTGGTGACTGCGTTCATAAATGACCTCCTTATTACACAATTACACAGCACATTCCCCTGCAAAAAACATAACCAGTTAGACCGATCGGTCCGCCTTAAATTTCAACCCGAAATCCGCGATCCAAGCTTTCGGGCCAATCCGGCTGAGCGTCCGGCGCGGCTTGGCAAAACTCCGGCAAACGCGAGCAGTGGCCGTCGATGGCCTGAAGCCTGGGATAGGCGCTTAGATCGCATTCGAAGCGCCGCGCGTTGTACATCTGCGGCACGAGGCAAAGGTCCGCCAAGGTCGCGGTGTCGCCAAAACAAAAACAACCCGCGCTAGAGCGACGCTCAAGCTGGCGCTCGAACGCAGCGAAGCCCTCCGCGATCCAGTGCCGGTACCACCCGCGGCAGGCTTCCTCCCCCTGCCCGAGGACGTTTTTGAGATAATTGAGGACCCGCAGATTATTCAGGGGG
>JBOIDH010000037.1:0-11260 GCA_050740495.1 Gammaproteobacteria bacterium
ATTGGGTGCGCCTCCTCTTCCTGCTCGGCGTGATCGCCATGATTGTCGCTTGGGGATCCGCGCGTTGGGCAGTGCAGCTACTGTTTGAGCGCGGCGCATTCACGTTAGAAGATACGCTGGCGGTAACGGGTGTATTGCGGTATGGGTTGGTTCAGGTGCCGTTTTATTTTGCGGCTTTGGTCTTGGTTAGCTACGTGTCAAGTCAGCGTCGCTACACGTTGCTCTTTTGGTCTGGCGTTATCGGGCTTGGTTCCAAGATAATTGGCAACGTGGTTCTGATCCCGTTGTTTGGAATTAATGGGATAGCGATGGCTTGGGGCCTTGTGTACGCGATTAACGCACTCTTTTTTTGGTTTGCTATAGGGCGTTCTTTATGAAAGATCTCACAAGTGTCGAAATGTGGAATCGTGGCTATCTTTCGCGTGACGAATTCGCCGAGTTGAGCTTCGATTGGCGCAATCATTCCCAGCGCTTGGTGGCCAAAAAGATAGAAGAGATTGGCTTGGACGGAAAAAGCGTGCTGGAAATCGGAGCGGGAGATTCTAAGTGGTTAACTTACTTCGCTAGAAAGTACCCATCGAGTCGATTTGGCGGTCTCGATTACTCGACGGCAGGCTGTGAGAGACTTTCTCGCAGAGTCGCAGCCGCGGGCGGCGAGGTGAGCGTCGATATTTATCAGCAAGACATGTTCGCAGCGGAAAGTGCGCTGCATGGAAAGTTTGATCTCATCTTGAGCTTTGGCGTTGTTGAACACTTTTCTGATCTGTCACACGCGCTATTGGCGAAGCGCAACTACCTCAATGAACATGGGTTGATGTTTACGCTAATCCCAAACATGGCGGGATCCCTAGGGTTTTTCACTCGCCTCTTCAATCGTGGTGTCTACGAGATGCATAACCCCCATGATTGGGTGTCGTTCCTTGAAGGGCACCGTAACGCCGGTATGGCCGTGCTATCCGGCGGATATCTCGGGTCCACTAACTTTGGCGTGCTGTCAAGCTGTTTTAACGAGAGGCGCGGCCTGTCTTGGCATGCGTATGTTCTTCTGACGCGGCTGTCGAAGGCTATTAGATACTTGGAGTGCAAGTGGGGGGACCTCCCAGTAAGCAAGTCGTTCTCGCCTTATATTTATGCGATTAGCCGGAAGGCGTAGATGAAGCTCATGTTTGTCCTACACTCCCTCGCCGGTGGCGGTGCCGAGCGCGTTACGGCCAATCTCGCCAACCATTGGGCCGCGAAGGGCTGGGAAATCACCATCGTTACGCTGACGCCACTGAGCCTTGATTTCTATGAACTCCACCCCGCGGTCGGGCGTATTTCCTTGGAATTGGCGGGCGAGAGCCGCAATGTCCTGGCCGGCTTGTGGCAAAACCTGCTCCGTGTGCGGGCACTGCGGCGGGTGTTGCGACAGGTGCATCCCGATATCGCCCTCGCAATGATGACCACCGCCAACGTGATTCTGGCGCTGGCTAGCTGGGGCTTACCTAAGGTTCGCGCTATTGGTTCGGAGCGTACCTTTCCCCCACAGTTACCTCTAGGCGCCCTATGGGAAGCACTGCGACGGAATACCTACGGTCGCTTAGCTGCGGTCGTTGCGCTTACGCGGGAGAGTGCGGACTGGCTCGAGGCCGAAACGTTCGCCCGCCGGGTCCCAATAATCCCTAATGCCGCTCCTTGGCCGTTGCCTGCGCAACCGCCCAGAATACCAATTGTCGCACCCCGTTCGGCTAAACGGCACGTCTTGCTGGCGGTAGGAGGGCTGCGCGCAGTAAAGAACTACCAAGTGCTCATAGATGTATTTTCCCAACTTGCTGAACGGCATCCAGATTGGCATCTGGTCATCCTGGGCGAAGGTCCCGAACGCCCGGCGGTGGAATCCAAAGTGCGGGCTGCCAGGCTAGACGGACGTGTCTTTCTCCCTGGATGGACCGGTAACGTCGGCGAATGGTACGAACGGGCGGAGCTCTATGTGATATGCTCTCACTTCGAGGGATTTCCCAATACACTTGCCGAGGCCATGGCGCATGGCCTGCCCGCAGTGAGTTTCGACTGCGACACCGGCCCGCGGGACATCATACGTCACGAGATCGATGGGCTCTTGGTTCCGCCCGGCGACGTGGCCCGCCTCAATGCCGCATTGGATCGGCTGATGGGCGATGCGGCTCTGAGGGTACAGTTTGCCTCGCGGGCGGTAGAAGTACGGGAACGGTTTTCGAGGGAAAGGATCGCTGGGATGTGGGAAAAGCTTTTTTCGGCGGTGAGGGTGTGACAGAGCACGCACAAGAAGTCTCGCTCGGTAAGCGTTTTGAATTTGGTGTCAATTGGACGCTTTTCCTTTCGCTTGTGAACGAAGACCGCATACGGCTTGCGGAGCATTCCCTGCGCGACCTGCTGGAAGCGGAAACGTTCCAGGGCAAGACCTTCCTGGATATCGGCTCGGGCAGCGGGCTTTTCTCTCTCGCCGCGCGCCGGCTGGGCGCTAAGGTGCGTTCATTTGACTACGATCCGCAGTCGGTCGCCTGCACGCGAGAACTGAAGTGGCGGTATTTCCCGGACGATCCCGAATGGACCATCGAACGAGGTTCGGTGTTGGACCAAGCGTTTCTCGTCCGACTGGGGACCTTCGACGTGGTATATTCATGGGGGGTGTTGCATCACACGGGGGCCATGTGGCAGGCGCTGGAGAACGTGACGCCGCTGGTCAAGCCAGAAGGTAGGCTATACATCGCCATATACAACGATCAGGGACGTGCGAGTGTGCTTTGGAAGCGCGTCAAGAGAGCCTATTGCCGCACGCCCGAGCCTTTCAGAAGCCTGATCCTGGGACTCGCGCTTGTTCGCCTGTGGGGCCCGACCACTGTGCGGGATTTTCTACAGGGACACCCCGGCAGGACCTGGCGCAATTACGGCAAGGGTCAGGGCGGGTCGGGTCGTGGCATGTCTCCCTGGCGGGATGTGGTGGATTGGGTAGGGGGATATCCCTTCGAGGTAGCCAAGCCCGAGAAAATTTTCGATTTCTATCGCGAACGTGGTTTTGTCCTTTCTCGGCTCAAGACCTGTGCGGGTGGTCCTGGCTGCAATCTGTTTGTATTTGCCCGGAGATCATGATCGAAAGGCCATTAGCCATGACGTGTTTTTCTCCACGGCCGTGCAGCCAATTTCAAGGGATGGCAAGAGCGGGCGGCCCTCCATGTGATCAGCTCCCGCTTCGAGGAGTTATCCAATACGCTTGCCGAAGCCGGAATGAGCTACTGGCACGATTTGATCGACTGGATTGGCGGATACCCATTTGAAGTCGCCAAGCCCGAGGAGATTTTTTTCCATGTACCGCGGTAAGGGATTTGATCTCCTGCAATTGCGAACTTGTGCCCAAGGGATCGGGGTCAATGAGTTCGTATTTGTGAAAGACCGTTAAGAAATGATCAATTGCCCCACGCCCGCTTTCATCGCCCGGAAGAAGGCTGGGATCCGGTTCCGCTCGAACACGCAGTCAAGTACGGTGCTGGTGAATGGCAGGCCGTTAATGACGCGGTGCTCGATGAGCTTGAACAGTGGATCGGCGGTTTTGGGGGGAAACGGATCCTCGATCTTGGCGGCGCGCCGGGTCAGTATTCGATTGCGTTTGCCAAGAGAGGCGGGGAGGTCACTTGGCATGAGTATCGCGCATCTATCGGAGTATGGCACGAGAGAAAGGGAAGACGTTTGCCGTCGCTGACAAGATTCAATTTTCTCTTGGGTGTGATGGCATGCGCCCGCGGTTGACGCTGCTGGGCGAAGGACCGTTGCGACCGGCGCTCGAACAGCTGGCGAAGCTGAGGGGAGTCGCGGATCGAGTGCGCGTCGTCGGGTTTCAGAAGAACCCCTATCCCTTCTTGGCGCAGGCTGATGCGTTTGTACTGAGCTCCCGCTACGAAGGGTGTCGCAATGTGGTATTAGAGGCGTTGGCGTGCGGAACATCGGTAATCGCCACGCCGTCCCCAGGCGACGTAGCAGATATTGCCGAACTTGCTGGCGGCGTGCTGCTTGCGTCCGCGGTGGATGCTAAATCCTTAAGCGTCGCAATCAAGCGGTTCATTGGCGGGGAAAGAAGAATAGGATCGATTACGCTGACGCCGTTTCACGTCGACAAGATCGTCGACCAGTATCAGAAACTACTGATCGACGAAGCGTTACCCGAGGTCGCTTAGCATGAATGCTAAGTTTCCTCAAGTAACGCCCATTGTTCGCCCTGATGCCAGCGTTCAGGCAACCGCATCAACTCCCCAGCCCCACCTCCGCCTTCTCGATTTGTACACGACCTCTGTACTGGTTGTTATCCTATGTTTGGTCTACCTCGACATCCCGGGTTACATCCAAGAGCGAAACGAAAGCTTCCTGCCGAAGTACTTCTTTTACGCATTCTTTGTCGTCGTGGCGCCGTTGCTGATATTGAGATTCAGGTCGCTGAGCTCGTACGTGATCTCACCATTTTCCCTTTGGGCGTTTGCGCTGATCATGCTTGAAATTGCCCATCTCTTGTTCGCGCTGATTGATGGTGACCAGAGCAGGGCCAGCCTGATCGACACTGGGATCCAATATGCCGCCCTCGCGGTCCTGCTAGGATTCGCTTGCTCGATCACCCGCACCACATATTACGAACGTATCTTTCCGTTCTTGGCCGTGCTTATCCCGACCATGGTGATCGTGGACTTCCTGAATCCGGGGGTGTTCGATCCCCTTGGCCGCCCTGAAGGGGGCGGGGCGGGGCGTGCCGCCGCAACGTTCATCAACGCAAACAAGGCGGGTGAGGCAATGTTGCTAACCTTCCTACTAGCTATCCCGGTCCTGCGGCTCCGGTATCGGGCACTACTCCTGCTGTTAGTGGGTGCGGGAGTTATCCTGACCTTTAGTCGTGGGGCCATTCTCGGCTGGATGTTGCTCTGCCTTTTTCTGTCGCTAAGGAAAGCAGTGCCCAAATACATCCTTGCCGTGCCTTTGGTGGCACTCGGCGTCCTACCCTTGTTGTTGGGCAGCTTTGAGAGCTATCTCGGGGGGCGGGAAGACCTTTCGGGAGGGCGCGACAATATCCTGGCCCGACTGGAGTTCTTTCAGGATCAAGTTTTGGACGACGACAGCGCGCTGGAAAGAGCGCAGGTTTTGGAAGCAGGCCTGGACCTATTCCTGCAAAATCCGGTCTTCGGCGCAGGTGCCGGCGCAACGCATCTGTGGTCGCAACGGGCCAGCACACACAACCAGCCTGTCATGCTCGCTGCCGAGTACGGTGTCTTCGGGATAACGCTATGGGTGTCGTTAGCCATGATCCTATGGAAGGGAAAATACTTTCAGGACAAGACGCTTCAGCTCACTGCAGCTGCCGGATTTGTCTTCCTCTCGATGTTTACCCATAACATGTTGGGGCTCCCCTACTGGCTCGTGACGTTTGCGCTTGTTTCCGGGCAACGAAGGGCATGAAACTGGTCTTCATAATTACGGCAACTGACGTTGGCGGCGCGCAAATCATGCTGTACAGGATTCTCGCGCGGCTTTCGCCGGAGTTCAAGCCGCACGTAATTTCGATGTTCCCGGTAGGCGAGATCGGAGACAAAGTCCGCGCCCTTGGTATCCCCGTTGAAAGCTTAGACATGCGGCCGGGGGTACCCAGCTCAGTCGCGCTGATACGGCTGATCCGGAACCTACGGCGCCTCGAGCCGGATATGGTACATACGTGGATGTATCACGCCGACCTCATGGGCGGTGTCGCGGCACGGCTCGCGCGCGTTCCCGCGTTGGCTTGGTGCATCCGCCACAGCAACCTGGCACCGGCCGATAACAAGACCCAAACCTTTGCTGTCATGAGGGTGAATGCCTTTTTGTCGCACCGGGTGCCTGATCGAATTCTGTGTTGCTCCGAGGCTGCACGGAAGATTCATGTCGCGTGTGGCTACGCGCCTGAGAAGATGGTGGTGGTACCCAATGGATTCGACATTGCGTACTTCAAGCCGGATCCCAACGCGAGGCTGTCCGTTCGAGAAGAACTGGGATTGTCGCTCGAAACCACCCTTGTGGGGTTGATTGGCCGATGCGATCCACAGAAGAACCATGCAGGATTTCTCTCGGCCGCCGCCGTGCTGCATCTTCGACGGCCGGACGTGCACTTCCTGCTTGCCGGGCAAGGAGTCGACCGTGCCAATCAAACGATCCAGCACACTCTTGCCGCCAATGGCTTGGCATCGGTGACCCATCTGCTTGGCCTGCGCGACGACATTCCGCGCCTTATGGGGGCCTTGGACGTGCTGGCCTCTTCTTCCTACGGCGAGGCGTTCCCTAATGTAGTTGGGGAGGCCATGGCCTCCGGCGTTCCGTGTGCAGTCACGGACGTGGGTGATTCCGCGTATATCGTCGGGGACACCGGCAGAGTGGTCTCCTCCGGAGACATGGAAGGCTTGGCGCACGCGATCGACTCGCTACTCGAAATGTCGGCGGAGGCTTCGCAGATCATCGGGGCGCGAGCGCGAACGCGCGTGGCGGAACATTTTGAAATCGGGAAGATAGTTCGGCAGTACGAGGCGTTTTATCAGGAACTTGCTTCCGCAAGTAGGAATAAGCGGCGATGATCGCGGCGATAGGATCGGCGCTGTGAATGGATTCAGGGAGTCGGTGCCCTGGTGGGTGCGCATCGGCGCCAAGATTGCCTTGGCCCGACTGCCCGTGCCATACAGGATATGGAAGCAATTGCGGATATTCGAGCATGGGGACATGAACCAGCCGGGACGGGCACTGGATACGTTTCTCGAACATGCCCGAACAGCGGGGGTATTGGATACAGAATCGCACTTGCCCCCCCGTATTAAGGTCAAAGGCAACAACTTCAATGTATTAGAACTCGGGCCAGGGGATTCGCTATTTACTGCCGTGATCGCGCGTTCTCTTGGCGCGTCGCGTACGTGGCTCGTGGACGCTGCCCCATTTGCGACAACCGATATGTCCAGCTATGTCGGGCTTTTCGAGTTCTTGCGGCAAAGGGGCCTTGTTCTGTACTTTGAACGTCATCCGCAGACGCTCCCCGAACTTCTCCAACAATGTAACGGCGAGTATCTGACCCAGGGGGTTCGGTCACTGGCGCACTTGCCACCCAATTCCGTGGATTTCTGCTTTTCGAATGCCGTCCTCGAACATGTTCCGAAGCGGGATCTTGCGTTGGTTGCCGCTGAGCTCTTTCGCGTTTTGAATCGCAACGGCATCTGCGTGCATCGGGTCGATTTGAAGGATCACTTGGGCGGCGGGCTGAACAACCTTCGGTTTTCCGACGCGACCTGGGAAGGAAAGCTTTTTCGTAGCTCAGGGTTCTATACCAACCGCATACGCTTCGGCGAGATGCTGGCCCTGTTCGAGCGCGCGGGCCTTGAATGCCATCTTCCGCGAGTGATACGCTGGGAGAAACTGCCCACGCCACGCGTCAAGTTAAATGCATCGTTTCGCCAGTTGTCAGATGAAGACTTGCTGGTGAGCGGCTTTGACGTCGTGCTTCGACGTAAAGGCTGAGCGGATCAATGTGCGGTTTTGCGGGATTTGTGGCGGGCATAGCGGCCAAGCCGAGCCTGGAATGGCGGGCGGTCTTGCAGCGCATGGGCGAACCCATCCGCCATCGTGGGCCGGACCATTCGGACCAATGGACCGATGCCGATGCGGGTATGGGTTTGGTACATCGCCGCCTGGCTATTTTGGACTTGTCTGCGGCCGGGCACCAGCCAATGGTGTCGGCATCGGGCCGCTGGGTCATCGCCTTCAACGGCGAGATTTACAACCACGCCGACCTGCGGCAGGCGCTCCTTGCTTTGGGGGCAGCGCCGGAATGGCGTGGGCATTCCGATACCGAAACGCTCCTGGCGGGCTTCGAGGCGTGGGGGATCGAAGCCACCCTGCAGCGTTGCGTCGGCATGTTTGCGCTCGCACTGTGGGACCGGACCGAACGCCGGCTGCATCTGATGCGCGATCGCCTCGGCGAAAAGCCACTCTATTACGGCTGGGCGGGTGACGCGCTCGTGTTCGGCTCGGAGCTGAAGGCGCTGCGCGCCCACCCGTCTTGGCGGGGAGAGGTGGATCGCGATGTTCTGACGCTGTTTTTCCGCCACAACTACATTCCGGCGCCCTATTCGATCTACAGGGGTGTCTGGAAGCTGCCCCCTGGGACATGGCTCACGGTTTCGCAGGACGACATACGCCGGCGCCAACTTCCGGCACCGAAGGTGTATTGGTCCGTACTTGCGGCAGCGGCGCGCGCCAGGGAAGAGCCGTTCGCGCAGGGTGACGCCGCGGCGCTGGTAGAGTTGGAGCGGATATCCGGTCAGGCGATTGCGCTGCAAAAAATATCGGATGTGCCGCTTGGGGCGTTCCTCTCGGGTGGCGTGGATTCTTCTGCCGTGGTGGCGCTGATGCAGGCGCAATCGTCCCGCCGCGTGCGCACCTTCACCATCGGCTTTGCCGAGGCTGGTTACAACGAGGCGGAATACGCTAAGGCGGTGGCCCAGCATTTGGGCACCGACCACACCGAGTTGTATGTGAGTCCCGAAGAAGCCCAGGCGGTCATTCCCCGCCTGCCCGCAATCTACGACGAGCCGTTCTCGGATTCTTCCCAGATCCCCACATTACTAGTCGCGCAGCTCGCGCGCCAGCACGTCACGGTGAGCCTCTCCGGCGATGCCGGGGACGAGCTCTTTGGCGGCTACGACCGTTACTTCCTCGCACGCGAGCTGCGCCGCAAGCTCATGTGGATCTCGCTGCCAATGCGCCGCCGGCTGGCGCAGGCCGTCGGCGCGTGTCCGCGGTGGCTTCTGAATGCGCTGTTGCGGCCCCTGGGGGCGGTGGTCCCGTATCTCCGGGTCAGCCAGCCGAGCGACAAAGCGTACAAGGCGGCGGAGGTGCTGGCGTCGGCGGCCGATGCCCGCGCGCTGTACCGGAGCCTGGTCTCGTATTGGAAAGACCCCTCCAGTTTGGTGCTCGGCGCCCGCGAGCCGGCGACGTTGCTGGATGAACTGCTGGCACGCCCCGATGCGGCGGCCACGTTCGAGCAGTGGATGATGACGACGGATACGCTCACCTATTTGCCCGACGACATCTTGGCAAAAGTGGACCGCGCAGCGATGGCGGTAAGCTTGGAAACGCGCGTGCCGTTCCTCGATCACCGGCTGGTGGAATTTGCCCTTTCGTTGCCGCTGTCGATGAAAATCCGTGACGGGCAAGGCAAATGGCTGCTGCGTCAGATGCTCTACAAATACGTGCCGAAGACACTGATCGAGCGTCCCAAGATGGGCTTCGGCGTCCCTATCGGTTCCTGGCTGCGGGGGCCGTTGCGCGACTGGGCAGAAGGCCTGCTAGACGACGCGCGGTTGTGCCGTGAGGGATTTCTCAATCCGGCGCCCATCCGTCAGAAGTGGGACGAGCACCAAAGCGGCGCGGGTAACTGGAAATACTACCTTTGGACCGTGCTGATGTTCCAGGCATGGCTGGAAGCCGAGCATGCCTGAGGCGCCACCGACACTTCGGCAGTTCGTCGTCCGCTAAAGGTTCTGCTCGTCGCGAACACGGAGTGGTTTCTCTTCAACTTTAGGCTCGCGCTGGCGAAAGCCCGCGCGCAGGGGGGCGGAGGTCGTGCTTCTAGTATCGAGCGTGTCACCGTCCGATCCGGCAATCAGGCGCACCTGCGAAGCGTCCATCAGGCCGAGCCCAGAAATGCCCCGCTGTACATCGGTCCTCTTTTTCCAAGCAATCTCGCTATTAGGGCACGCAATAGGTGTAGCTCCTACCGTTGGTCCGGGGATCGGTATTGTTCGATGCGGCGAAGCGTAGCGACTCCACGGCGCCGGTCCAGTGGCTGAACCTTCCCTGTCCGAGGTTGCGGATGTTCGCGTGAACAGAATGCGCGGGTCCCAGTTCCAGGCTGTTTTCGAACAGTTTGAGCACAGAGCGCGTTGGATTGGCGCTGTTGTCGGCGGGGGTCCCGAATGAGCTGACGATGATATAAGCAAAGCCGCCGTCGCTGGATGCGGTGGAGACATTGAGGGCTGTCTGGGGGCAGGATGCCGCGTTGTCGACGGTAACGGAGACGCCCGCGGAGGTGGTGGTATTGCCTGCCGTATCGCGCGCGAGCGCGGTCAGCGTGTGCGCGCCGTCGGTCGCGGTCGTGCTGTTCCAGGTGACAGAGTAGGGCGTGGTAGTATCTTCCGCGCCGTAGTTGGCGCCGTCGAGCTTAAACTGAACACCGGCTACTCCTACTTCGTCTGCGGCGTCGGCGGAGACCGTGACCGTGGTACCCGAGACGGTGGCGCCCTCGAGCGGAGTAGTGATTGAAACCGTCGGCGGGGTCGGGTCGGGGGCTGCGGTCACCGGTCCCACCGCGGCACTCACGACCGGTAGGCCCGACAAGGTGCCGCTCTGCGCCACCGGGGTGACCTCGAAGCTCACCGTCTGCCCTTGATCGGCCGCGACCAGGGGATAGGTCAGGGCCGTGGCCCCGGTGATGGGCGTCGTCCCGCGCAGCCAGCGGAAGGTGGAGGCGCCTTGCGGATCGTTCTCGGCATCGGCGTAGTCGTAACTGCCGGTGAGCACCTGGCCGACCTGGGCGGTGCCGGTAATTACCACGCTGCTCGCCACCGGCGGATCGTTGGGGGCTGCGGCTACCGGTCCCACCGCGGCACTCACGACCGGTAGGCCCGACAAGGTGCCGCTCTGCGCCACCGGGGTGACCTCGAAGCTCACCGTCTGCCCTTGATCGGCCGCGACCAGGGGATAGGTCAGGGCCGTGGCCCCGGTGATGGGCGTCGTCCCGCGCAGCCAGCGGAAGGTGGAGGCGCCTTGCGGATCGTTCTCGGCATCGGCGTAGTCGTAACTGCCGGTGAGCACCTGGCCGACCTGGGCGGTGCCGGTGATTACCACGCTGCTCGCCACCGGCGGGGCGTTGGGCGCGTTGTTGACGGTGACGGAGCGGCCCGCCGAGGTGGTGGTATTGCCTGCCGCATCCCGCGCGAGCGCGGTCAGGGTGTGCGAGCCGTTGGCCGCGGTGGTGCTGTCCCAGGTGACAGCGTAGGGCGCGGTAGTATCTTCCGTGCCGAGGTCGGCGTCGTCCAGCCTGAACTGCACGCCGGCTACTCCCATGGTATCGAAAGCGGTGGCCGAGACCGTGACCGCGGTACCCGAGACGGTGGCGCCACTCGCTGGGGCGGTGAGGGAGACCGTCGGCGGGGTGGTGTCGGGGGCCGGGCCGGGCACGCAATAGGTGTAGCTC
>JBOIDH010000038.1:0-11138 GCA_050740495.1 Gammaproteobacteria bacterium
GTGCTGACCCAGCCCAGGGCCAGGGCGGCCACGAGCACCCTGAATAGAGGTTGTCTTGCAGTCATTGTCGTTCTCCTTTCTCTAGTTGGTTGTCCCATGCTTGGGGATTTTTGATCAAACGCCTCCCCACTCGCTACCTTACCTTGCGCCAGCGGGCCGTGCAACCGGTAACCCCGCGGTCATGCGACGGCCCGATCGGCGGCGGGACGATTCACCCGTTGCCCAAGCGAGCACCTGTTATCGGGTGTTCCGCCGGTGAACGGCCTGTGCCGGGGGCGCGTGCTCGGCTGCGGGTCAAGTGGCATCAACGGGGGGTCCACCGCGACGTTGAACAGCGTCACGTCCTGGCGAGCCTGGCCCCCTTTAACCACCGGGCCGTCGCCAGGCAGCTCAGCGTTGATCCCGTGCGATACAGGACCCCTAATCGCACCCTTAGCGATTAACGAGCAGGTATTGAGCTATACTGAATGCATGAGCAATTGGACGATCAAAATTGAGCAGTTAAGCCCAACGGAGAAACTCGGTCTCCTGGAAGAATTGTGGGACAGCTTAGCTCGGACCCCCGAGGCCATTCCTATGACCGCGGCCCAGCGTGACGAGCTTGATCGTCGCCTTGATGACCTTGAGCGGGAAGGGCCGGTCGGCATCCCGTGGAAAGAGGTTCTGGACCGGATTCAAGGCCGGGCTGAATGACGGAAGTCATCTTCCGACCGGCCGCGGCGGCCGACGTGGAAGATGCATTTCACTGGTACGAAGCTCAGCGCCCTGGACTGGGTTCAGACTTCAAAGCGTCGGTAAGAGCGGGCTTGCAGGCGATTCTGGCGAATCCCGTAGCTTCTTGAGGCGTTTCACGGCAGCATACGGCGGAAAACCCGGTCGCCGGGCCGCAGCGCATGCCGCAGCGCACCCGCGATATGCGTGAGGGCCACCACCATCAGCAGCAGTGCATTCGCCTCGTGTACCTCGGAGAAGAAATCATTGAGCACCGGGTCTTTCCAGCCCCAATGGGGTAATGGCCAGCCGAAAAAGCTCGTTGTGTAACCGCTAAACGATGACGACAGATAGCCGCTGAGCGGTTGCAGAAATATCAACACATAGAGAAGCGCATGAGTCGTGCTGGCGAGGGATCGCTCCCACGGCGTCATGGAAGACGGCAGCGCCGGCGGGCGGTGGCCGGCTCTCCATCCCAGACGGAGCACCGCCAGGAAAAATATCGTTATTCCGACTGATTTGTGGAGCGCGAAATAGCTTGTTTTCTCCGGTCCCTTGGGCAGTTCTTCCATGATCCAACCTAAACCAAACTGGACGACGATAAGGACTGCGATGGCCCAATGCAGCAGGACAGCGGGTAGACCATATTTCTCAGACGGTAGTAATTCGCTCATAATTCGACGCCGGTAAACACGTCAGCAGCGGATAGGTGTGAGTGGAGTGAGCTTGGCCACCAAGCCACCGCGCGAGGCCCCAAAAGGGTATGGCGTTTGCACAAAAAAAATGAGCGGCGGCTTTTCGAAACAAGGTATTGGTACGGGTCATCGTGGTTGCGTAAGACGACACCTTGGTTAAACGTCGTTATTAGATTCATACTATAGTAGAATGATTGTAAAATAATTTAGGTTTAGCGGCGGTCTGCTCGCGGGAACACCGAGGAACAAAAGGACGATGATGACACAACGCCAAATCGGTTCCATCACGAGGACGATTTGTCTCGCGCTCATAATGGCCGGTGCTGCGATCCAGGAAGTCTGGGCAGCAAGCAGCGGCCATCACGATTACGAACTAGAAATCATTAAGTCGGAGCGCATGTTGCTCGTGAAAAGAGGCGCCAAGATCGAGAAGGTCTTCCGGATGGCCTCTGGGCGCGGCGGGCCGGGCGACAAGCACTACCGGGGAGATCACCGCACTCCGGTGGGTACTTATCGCGTTGTAAAAATTAAGCACAGCAGCCGATTCTATACCTTCTTGCAGTTGAACTATCCCAATGTCAAAGATGCATTCTATGGGCTCCGCGGCCGGATGATCTCGGAGTATGACTTCGATCGCATCGTCTCGGCGCAGAAGTACCACGAGATCCCGCCACAAAATACGGCGCTCGGCGGCGCGATCGGAATTCATGGTATCGGCGCCGTTACACAGCAAAAATGGGACATACACCAAAACGTCGACTGGACGGAAGGATGTATCGCGCTGACCAACGAGCAGATCGATACCTTGCAAGAGTACGTTGGGGTAGGCACCAAAGTCGTGATCACCGAGACACTGGCGTCGTCAAAATCCTCTCTTAGCCAGGCGCCGGCGCGGGTAAGAATTGTCAAGCGATGAGGTGAGAGATTAAATAAAGAGGCCTGGGGCGCCCTTGAAGCCACAGTCACCTATTTCCATGAGATTGTCCCCTTCGAGTAAACCCCTATGCAGTAAAGCCTCCAAACGCCCGGCCCTCATCGGGGCGGCCCGCATTGCGCTTGGGATCGTGCTTGGCGGCGCGCTGCTAAACGCAGGCGCCGAGACCGGAGCGGCGAATCGCATCGGGCAGCTTCTGCATGCGTGCACTCAACCGCAAGGCGAGCGACTGGATTGCGACTATCGCCTGCTCACCCCGGAGGCGGTCACCGGATTCGCAGCGGCGATCGAAAGTGTCTCTTTACCCAACCCGCGCACGACGGACTACCCCTATGATGGCAGCAGCTCCGCGATTCTTTTTCTCATCGATGCCGGGACCTTCCATAACATGGCCGTCATCGAAGCAATTGTCGAGCATATACGCTTACTCATCGGCCTTTCCAAACCGCACCATCGGGTAGGTGTGGCGACTTTCCACGGCAATCCAACCTTAACACTCCCGATCGGGTCCGTTCCAAAGGATATCGTCGCCGCCGTCCGCACGCTCACTAGCCCTCAAAGTTCGCAATCGACCCAGCACGATGCTTATAAAGCGTTGCGGATCCTGGGTCAGTACCCCGCGGTACGAAAAGCGCTCTTTTTCTTTACCGACGCAGCGGCCA
The DNA here is from genome assembly GCA_050740495.1 of Gammaproteobacteria bacterium. Classification (GTDB taxonomy): domain Bacteria; phylum Pseudomonadota; class Gammaproteobacteria; order JACCXJ01; family JACCXJ01; genus USCg-Taylor. Next base: position 3,003 of record JBOIDH010000038.1, read on the forward strand.
GCAGCGGGTCCTATTATCAAAGCGAACTGGTCGCCGCGGCACGCGATGCCAACGTGCCGGTATACAGCGTCGCTTATGTCAGTTCCGAGCAAGCTTCCCCGGCGCTGAACGCCCTAAAGCGCCTGAGCAAGGAGACGAACGGGGCGCTGATCAATGCCGATCCGCGCGACTTCTCGCTTCCCGATGAGTTTATGACGCAGCCTTACGCGGCCATCGATAGCGGCGGACAGCTCAGCATCGATCTGCGCGCCGCGGTGACCGCGGGGCTTTCAGGACCGCGTTGGGTAACGCTGAAGGTTGCGCTCCAAGGCAAGAGCATCGAGGTGCCGCTACCGGTGACGGTCCCTGAGCCAGCCCCTGCCGTGAACGCAGCCGGACAAGCCCCGCCGCCGTCCGCCGCGATGCCGGTGGCGCAGCTTGATGCCCCCTTCGCCGATAGTCCCTGGGTTTATCCACTAACGGGGATAGGGCTGCTCACCCTCATCGGCGGCTTCATGTACTTAAGGCAGGACCGGGCGCCGCGCGCCGACGAACCCGACACGATCAGCGTACCGCGGGCCTATCTGGTGCGCAAGAATGACGCCGGTACACGATGCGTGATCACCGCCTCGCCCTGGCGCATCGGGCGCGGGAAAAATAATGAGATGGTCGTCCCTGACAGCTCCGTATCGCGCCATCACGCCGAAATCATACGCAACCCGGATAGCACCTTCGCCATCAAGGACCTGGATTCGCTCAACGGTTTGTTCGTCGGCGATAAGAAGGTGCGGCGGTCGATGCTCAGCGACGGTTGCGAGATCGATATTGGAGACGTGCGTTTCACTTTCGCGATCGAGGGTGCTGACGTCAGCCCCTCCGACGCGACGGTATCGGATCCCCAAACCACGAATCGAACGATGCATGCATAACTACTCAATCGCCGCTCCCAACGCATTTAGCCGCCGCGATGGCGCCGGCATTTTCTTCGCTCTCCGTCCACCTAAAGCATAGCCCGATTTCACCGGGATCCGCGGCCAGGGCCTGATGGCGCCAGAACCCGGTGACCGCGGCGAGCCGCTTACCGAAGTAGACAAGTGGAATACGATCACGGCGCCACGGCGGAATCCCCTGTTCCTGGAACAAGTGTTTGAGCAAGCGTGTATGGGAACTACCGCAGGGCCGCAGCCGCTCTCCGCCCCGTCGAAAACGCACCGTGACCGCATCGTTAACGCATGCCGCGGCACGAATACCGTCCACGCCCCGCTCCACCGATAGCGTACCGAGTGGCAGCGCGAGCGGCGCATCGCAGTTCCACGCGAACACTTGATTTGCGTCATGCGGGCGCAAGGGACGCATGGCGTAAAAATCGTCTCGGTAGCGGCGCACCTCGCCCCCCGGCCAGCGAATGCAAGCCCTACTATCCCATCGGCACTCCAGGGCCTCCCCCGCCAACTGCTGCAATTGGACCGCCGTCATGGACGGCAGGCCGCATCGGACTAACCAAACGCGCAGGACATTTCGCCGCCGCGCCTCGGGCAGGCGCCGTAAGTGCGAGACGGAGACCGCGGCGGGCGCGCCGGATGCGACCCGCGCCAAATCTTGTTCCGCGATCTCGTCGATGAGCGCCGCGGCCTCCGCCTGCCACAGGGCCGCGCGTGCGAGCGTCGCCCCCAAGCTTGGCCAGCGTGTCTTCAGTACCGGCAACGCCGCATGGCGTAAGAAATTACGCGCATAGCGCGTATCGGTGTTGCTCGGGTCTTCGACCCAGCGCAGGCGGTGAGCCTCGGCATAGGCCGCGAGATCGGCGCGATCGAAGGCGAGCAACGGCCGCGCGAGCCAGCCCGCCCCCCACCGCACCACCGGAGGCATCCCCGCGAGGCCTCGAGGTCCCGATCCCCGCAGCAGTTGCATCAGCAGGGTTTCGGCTTGGTCGTCGCGGTGGTGCGCCGTTAGCATCATTTCGCCCTCGTGCATGAGTGCTTGCAGGGCCAGATAGCGCCTCTCGCGAGCCCACGCCTCCGGACTGTTGCCGGCGGGATGCCGCGCATCGAGTTGGACCACGGATAACGGAATAGCGTGGTGCGCGCACATCTCGGTACAAGCTTGTGCCCAACAGGAAGCGTCGGCGTGCAGCCTATGATTGACATGGGCGGCCCGAAGCGGCGCCTCGAGTGCATTGCGCAGCGCGCCTAAGGCATGCAGTAATACGCGCGAGTCCTGTCCGCCGCTGAAGGCTATCCAGTACACCCTGGCCTTCGGCAAGGCTGCCAGCACCGCGCGTAAGGCCTCGGGTGAAAAGCGGATCACACCAGCGCGGGGAGTAGGCTACTGTTTCTCCTTCGTCTGGCCGATGCTCATCAAGCGGTGCCGGCGTCCGGTAAGGAGATCGCCGTTATCGAGCTTTCGCAACGCGCTCAGGTTGTCGATGAGAACCTCTCTAAGCCGCTCGGCCATGTCGTCGATCGCCCGATGCGCCCCCCCGAGCGGCTCGGGCACCACCTCGTCGATCAATTCCAGCTCCAGCAGGCGCGCGGAGGTCATTCCCATGGCCTCCGCCGCTTTTTCCGCCATCTCGCCGCTCTTCCATAGAATCGACGCGCAGCCCTCAGGCGAGATCACCGAATAGGTGCTGTATTCGAGCATCAACGTCCGGTCCGCGACGCCAATGGCGAGCGCGCCCCCGGAACCGCCCTCTCCAATCACGGTGGCAATGATGGGTGTCTGCAACCCGGCCAGAACGAATAAATTGCGTGCAATCGCTTCGCTCTGGCCACGCTCCTCCGCGTCGATACCGGGGTAGGCGCCTGGGGTATCGATAAACGTGAGCAACGGCAGCTTGAATTTCTCCGCCAGCCGCATCACCCGCAAGGCCTTGCGGTAGCCCTCCGGCCGGGGCATGCCGAAATTTCGCAGCAGGTTCTCCGCGGTGGTTCGCCCTTTTTGCTGCCCGATAACGGCCACGGGCTCGCCTTCGAAACGCGCGACTCCGCACACCATGGCGGCGTCGTCGCCGAAAGCGCGATCGCCATGCAGCTCATGGAACTCAGTAAAGATCCGCTTCGCGTAATCGAGCGTATAGGGACGTTGCGGGTGACGGGCGATGCGCGAGATCTGCCATGGTGTCAAGGACGAAAATATCGACTTGGTCAGGTCCTTCGAGCGCGCCTGGAGCCGCTGGATTTCCTCGCTGATATCGATGGCCGACTCATCACTCAAAAGGCGAAGCTCCTCGATCTTCGCCTCGAGCTCCGCGATCGGCTGTTCAAAGTCCAGGAAGTTAAGGTTCATCGCCGCTGCCGGGGTGAGAATTTTTTAAGTTACCCGATATACAGCCTCCGAGCAATGACCGGATGAGGGCTGGATCCGCCTCGGGCTTCGGCACGCGGTTATGGAGGGCTAGGCGAAGCGGCGCTCTCGTCCAACCCGTAGTCGATATTGACCTGGCCGCCCTCGAAGAGCGCGCGCAGCTTTTCCAGCAAGGCGTCACTGAGATCCACACGCCAGGCGTCGCCCAAGCGCAGACGTCCGCTTGCCTCTCCACCCCGATACTCGATAAAGACCGGACAGCGGCCGTTTCGATGGATCTCAAGCAACCGTTGCAGATCCGTGATTCCACCATTGGCGAACCGCGCCGCATCGATGCCTACTACCAAGGCCTTAGCATAGGCCGCCCGCGCCTGGGGTAGGTCCAACAACTTTTCGGCGACCAAGGTGTGGGTATCGGTCATCTCATCGATACGGCAAACGCCTTCCACGATGACCACGCGATCCTTGATCAGCACTTCCGCATAGCGCTTCAGCGTTTCCGGATAGACCACCACCTCGATGCGCGCGGTATGATCGTCGAGCGTCGCGATCGCTATGCGGCCGCGCCCCCTGTCCGTGTGCCGCAAGGCCAAGACCAGCCCGCCGATCCGCCACGTCCCCGGTTTAAGGTCGCGCAAGCGGCAGCTCACCAGCCCATTCACTTCATCCTCGTAGCGATCGATGGGATGGCCGCTCAGGTATAAACCCAGCGTCTCGCGTTCCCCCGCAAGCTGCTGGTCATCCGACCACCTCAGCGCTTTCGAATCCCCCTGTCGCAACGTCTTCGCCGCCGCCTCGGCCGGGAAACCGAAGAGGTCATGCTGGCCCGAAGCGCGGTCCTTGACGCTTTGCCCCGCGGTCTGCATGGCCGGGTCGAGCGTTGCCAGCAGCCATCCGCGATCCGGCCCCAGGCCATCCAAGGCGCCGGCTTGAATCAGCGCTTCCAAGACGCGGCGATTGGCTTTGCGCGCGTCCACCCGCAAGCACAGGTCGAAGAGATCACGGAAGGGCCCACCGCTTTCGCGCACCGCCATAATAGCCTCGATCGCCATGCGCCCCGCGCCTTTGACCGCCCCGAGCCCGTAGCGAATCGACGCATCGTTCGCGACCGTAAAACCATAGGCCGAGGTATTGATATCTGGAGGTGAGATCCCTAGCCCGAGGCGCCGGCATTCATCGATGAGCGCGACCACCTTGTCGGTGTTGTCCATGTCCGCGGACAGCACGGCCGCCATGAAGGCCGCCGGATAATGGGCCTTGAGCCAGGCGGTTTGGTAGGCGATCAAGGCATAGGCCGCCGAGTGCGATTTGTTGAAACCATAACCCGCGAACTTTTCCATCAAGTCGAAAATCGCGCCGGCCACCGCGGGCGCGACCTTGCGCTCCACGGCCCCGCCGATAAAGACGGCGCGCTGCTTGGCCATCTCCTCCGGCTTCTTCTTCCCCATGGCCCGGCGCAGCAGATCCGCCGCCCCGAGCGAATACCCCGCGAGCACCTGGGCGATTTGCATGACCTGCTCCTGGTAGAGGATCACGCCATAGGTCGGCTTTAGGATCAGCTCGATCGCCGGGTGTGGATAGCGTACCGCCGCGCGTCCGTGCTTGCGATTGATGAAGTCGTCCACCATCCCTGACTGGAGAGGCCCCGGGCGGAACAAGGCCACGAGCGCCACCAAGTCGTCGAACATGTCCGGCCGCAAGCGTTTGACGAGGTCCTTCATGCCGCGGGATTCCAGTTGGAATACCGCCGCCGTCTCGCCGCGCTGTATCAATTCGAAGGTTTTCGCGTCGTCGAGCGGAATGCGGGTGATGTCGAGCATCGGATCGCTTTGAAGCGCTCGCGCGGCATTGATGTCGCGCACCGCCCAAGCGATGATCGTGAGCGTTCTGAGACCCAAAAAGTCGAATTTCACCAGCCCCATCGCCTCGACATCGCCCATGTCGAACTGGGTAACCCGGGCGGTCGAACCTTGCTCGCAATAGAGCGGCATGAAATCGGTCAAGGGCGCCGGGGCGATCACGACGCCGCCCGCGTGCTTGCTGGCATTGCGCACCAAGCCCTCGAGTTTCTTGGCCAGATCGATGAGCGTGCGCACCTCCTCCTCGGCCTCGCAACGCTCGCCTAAGGCGGGCTCCTCGGAGAGGGCCCGTTCCAGCGTCATGTTGAGGTCGAAGGGGATAAGCTTGGCGATCTGATCGACAAACCCGTAGGGATAGCCCAGCACGCGGCCGACATCGCGCACCACCGCCCGCGCGGCCATGCTGCCGTAGGTGATGATCTGGGAGACCCGATCCCGGCCGTAGCGCTCGGCGACGTAGTCGATGACCTCATCGCGCCGGTCCATGCAGAAATCGATGTCGAAATCGGGCATCGAGACCCGCTCGGGATTGAGAAAGCGCTCGAACAGGAGATCATATTGAATCGGATCGAGATCGGTGATCCCCAAGGCATAGGCTGTCAGCGAACCGGCCCCCGACCCGCGTCCGGGCCCGACCGGTATGCCGCGCTCCTTGGCCCAACGGATGAAATCCGCCACGATGAGGAAATAGCCGGCGAAACCCATCTTGGTGATCACCCCGATTTCCGACCTGAGCCGCTCCGCGTACGCCTCGTGCTTGGGACCGCCGCCCGGCGCATCGGCGCCCGAGATCACCGCCAGCCGCTGACGCAGACCGGTTTCGGCTTGGCTGCGCAAGTAGTCCTCGGCCACGGTGCCGGGCGGGACCGGAAAATCGGGGAGATGATAGCGATCGAGCGCCAGCTCGAGATTGCACCGCTTTGCGATCATGCGGCTATTTTCAATGGCCTCGGGCACATCCGCCCACAGCGCCGCCATCTCCTCGGCGCTGCGCAGGTATTGTTGCGGGCTGTAGGGTTTCGGCCGGCGCGAATCGGCCAAGGCGCGGCCGGAGTAGATGCAAAACCGGGCCTCGTGGGCCTCATAATCCTCCGGGTCCAGAAAGCACACGTCATTGGTCGCGACCACGGGCGCTTGGCAGGCCGCCGCGAGATCCAACGCGCGTTCGATGTATTCCGCCTCGCCCGAGCGCCCGGTGCGTTGCAACTCCAGGTAGTAACGATTCGGGAAGTGGTCTAGCCAGCGCCTGAGCCGGCGTTTCGCCTCCGCCTTCGAGCCGCCGGCCAAGACCCGGCCGAGCTCGCCCCCGCCCGCGCCTGAGAGGAGGAGGAGACCCTCCGAACGCGCGAATAACCACTCTTGCTGGACGTGCGGCACCCCCTGCACCTGACCTTCCGTGTAACTGCGGGTGATGATCTCGGTCAGATTGCGGTAGCCGGCGGCGTCCTGGCAGAGCGCGACGATACGGGTGCGCTTCGCGCCCTCGCCGGCGAGCCAGAGGTCCGCGCCGATGATCGGTTTAATCCCGCGTGCCTGCGCCGCGCGGTAGAATTTCACCATCGAAAACAACGCGCTTTGATCGGTCACCGCGATCGCCGGCATCCCGAGCGCGGCCACTCGATCGACCAGATCATTAATGCGGATCAGGCCATCGACGATGGAATACTCGCTGTGGAGGTGCAAATGCACAAACACGTTTTGGATCTCGCCGACCGCAGGTTAGTCAAAATATATTTTCGCTTGCGGGGAATGGACCCCGCAGGCGACCAAAGTGGAAACCCCAATGCTAAAGTGCCCGCCGCAAGCGGCAGGGTAGCAGTAAATCTAGTCTGACAGGGCGGCGCTAGGTTGCAAGCACGCGCGCACCGGCGCGAACGACCGCCGGTGAATCGCCGATATTCCCAACCTGATCAAGGCTTCAAGATGCCGCCGTGTCGGATAACCCTTGTGCACGGCCATACCGTATCCGGGATAAACCCGGTCCAGCGCTTCCATCTCGCGATCGCGCGCCACTTTCGCCAGAATGGAGGCCGCGCTGATTTGAGGCACGAGCCGGTCGCCCTCGACCACGGCGACCGCGGGATACGGCACATCGGGGCGCTGGCGCCCATCCACCCAAACTTGCGCCGGCGCCACCGGCAACGCGAGCACGGCTCGCCGCATCGCCAACAAGCTTGCCTGGAGAATGTTAAGGGCATCGATCTCGGCGACCTCGGCGCGCCCGAGCGCCCAGGCCACGGCGTGCGCCTCTATCCTCCCGGCCAAGACTGCGCGCTGTTTCACGCTCAAGGTTTTAGAATCCGCGAGTCCCGCGATCGGCCGCGCCTCATCCAAGATCACCGCCGCACAGAAGACGGGCCCGGCGAGCGGTCCCCGGCCGGCCTCGTCGATACCTGCAATCACTGTCACCTCCACATACGCTGCATCATAGGGTCAAACGCATTGGAAGCGAATAAGAAAACTGCCGCTTCATTCGGATATACCATAGCGCAAAAACACGGATCCCACACATGTGACGGCAGCCGGACGGTAGCTTAGAAGGTACGCCGGCGGGGCTGCGGGCCAAGGTCTGAAAGTATCTCCTGGATCTGCCCTAGCGCAGCCTCCAAGTCCTCGGCGATCTCCTGGGCGATCACGTCCGGGGGCGGAAGATTCTCGGACTCCGAGAGGCTCTCGTCTTTGAGCCAGAAGATGTCCAGGCTCGCCTTGTCGCGCTTGATCAGCTCTTCGTAGCTGTAACAGCGCCAGCGGCCGCTTTGTCCTCCCTCCCCTTGCGGGAGGGAGCTAGAGGGAGGGGTAGCGCCTTCAACCCAAGTCGCACTCCGCTCAAACCGATTACGCACTTTGAAGCACTTCACAAACTCATCAAGGTCCGCGCGCTTGACCGGATTCTCCTTGAGCGTGAAGTGCATGTTAGTGCGCAGGTCGTAAATCCAGAGTTTGTCCGTCCACGGCTTTTCGCGCGCCGGCTTGCGGTCGAAGAACAGCACGT
>JBOIDH010000039.1:0-11076 GCA_050740495.1 Gammaproteobacteria bacterium
CATGAGCACCAGCGTTTGCTCCGGTCCCGGATCGCCCGCGGTAATAAAGGGCACTAAGGCTTTGCGGCCGCGGGTGCGGAGCGCATCGAAACACCGGCTCAGACGGCCCATGGCGCACCCGAGACCTTGTCAATCACAGCGTGATTCCTGCGCGCGTCGCAACCGTGTGGATATCTTTATCCCCGCGTCCCGAGAGGTTCACAATAATGATTTGGCTGCTCTCCATCCGCGGGGCGAGCTTGGCCGCAAAGGCCAGCGCATGGGACGACTCCAGGGCCGGAATGATGCCTTCGATGCGCGTCAGATCATGGAAAGCCGCGAGGGCTTCCGCATCGGTGATCGCTACGTAGCTGGCACGCCCCGTGTCCTTTAACCACGCATGCTCGGGACCCACCCCCGGATAGTCGAGCCCGGCCGAAATGGAATGGGTTTCTATGATTTGACCGTTCTTATCTTCCAGGAGATAGGTGCGGTTCCCGTGTAAGACCCCCGGGCGGCCGGCGCACAAGGAGGCCGCATGGCGTCCGGTCTCTAACCCGTCACCGGCGGCTTCGACCCCGTATAAGGCCACGGAGCGATCCTCGATAAACGGGAAAAACAATCCCATCGCGTTGGAACCCCCTCCCACGCAGGCGATCAAGGCGTCCGGCATGCGGCCGGTTCGTTCTTGACACTGGGCGCGCGCCTCACGCCCGATCACGGCCTGGAAGTCACGCACCAGCATCGGGTAGGGATGCGGGCCCGCCACCGTGCCGATGATATAAAACGTGCTATCGACGTTCGTCACCCAATCGCGGAGGGCTTCGTTGAGCGCATCCTTGAGCGTCTTGGATCCCGATTCCACCGGGATGACGCTCGCTCCCAGCAGCTTCATGCGGTAGACATTGATCGCCTGCCGCTGAATGTCTTCCGATCCCATATAGACCACGCACTCGATACCGGCCCGGGCGGCGACCGTGGCCGTCGCCACCCCATGTTGGCCGGCGCCCGTCTCCGCGATGATACGGTGCTTTTTCATGCGGCGCGCGAGTGCGGCCTGCCCCACGGTGTTGTTGATCTTGTGAGCGCCGGTGTGGTTCAGATCTTCGCGCTTTAGGAATATCCGTGCCCCGCCTAAACGTTGCGTCCAGCGCTCGGCGAAGTAAAGCGGGGAAGGTCGGCCTACATAATGCGCGAGGTCCGCATCCAGCTCGGCGACAAACTCTGGATCGCGGCGGAATCGCTGATAGGCGTCCTCGAGCTCCTGCAATGGCTTCATCAAGGTTTCGGCAACGAAGCGGCCGCCATAGACGCCGAAATGCCCGCGCCGATCCGGAAGCGTGTCGCCGGGACGGGCGTCCGCCATTGCCTTGCTTAGCATGTCAACCGAGCCTTGCATCCCATACCGTGCGCATGAATCGCCGTAGTTTTTCCTCGTCTTTGATTCCCTTGGCCCGCTCCACCCCCCCGCTCACATCCACGGCGTAAGGCCGGGCAGCCGCGATCGCCGATGCGACATTATCAGGACTCAATCCTCCTGCCAAGATAATCGGTTTCTCCAACTGTTCCGGAATCGCTGCCCAGTCGAATGTCTGTCCGCTGCCCCCCGGCAATCCGGTAACAAAACTATCCAGCAGAAGCGCACTGGCATCCGCGTAAATTCGGCAGAGCGCGTGTAAATCGACTCCCTCCCGGATACGGATAGCCTTCACATAGGGTTTCCCGAACCTCCGGCAATACTCCGGGGGTTCATCACCGTGGAACTGCAACACATCGAGGGCGACGTGCTTCAAGACCGCGCGGATCTCCTCTTCTCCCGTATCCACAAACAAGCCCACCCGCGTCAGGAACGGCGGCAGCCCCGCTAGGATCTCAAGGGCTTGGCCGGCGTTCACGGCCCTCGGGCTGCGCGGGTAAAACACCAAACCGATGGCATCCGCCCCGTGCTCGGTCGCGGCCCAGGCATCGCATCCCCGCGTGATCCCGCAGATCTTGATCCTGATCCGCGCCGTAGGAATTTGCTGCGTCCTCGTCACTGTCTTCGACCTGCGCGACCGCTAAAACGGCGGCGTCATCGGGACCGGAGGCGAAATACCGTCGGTCTCCGGATAACACACCGCCATTAGGTACAAGCCCTCGGGCGGGGCCGTCACGCCACCGAGGCTGCGATCACGGCTTGCCAGCACTTCGCGGGCCCATCCGCTCGCGGCGTCGCCGCGCCCGATGGCCAGCAGCACCCCGGCGATGTTGCGAACCATGTGATGCAAGAAGGCATTGGCCTCGATTTCGATTGCCACGATCGGGCCGCTGCGCCGAACCTCGATACGGTGCACCGTCCGCACCGGGGTCTTGGCCTGGCACTCCAGCGATCGGAAGGCCGAGAAATCGTGCTCACCGCGCAAGCACAGCGCCGCCTCGCTCATCCGCTCGGCGTCGAGCGGCCGGCGTTCCCAGGTTATCTTCGACGCCCATAACCCGGAGCGCGCGGGGCGGTTCAAGATCAAATAACGATAGCGCCGCGCGATCGCGGAGAAGCGTGCATGGAAATCGGCGCGCGCCTCCCGGGCCCACAGCACGCACACGTCTGGCGGAAGGTTGCTATTGGCGCCTAACATCCAGGAGCGCGCCTCACGGCGGGCATCGGTTTCGATATGAACGACCTGTCCGAGGGCGTGCACCCCGGTATCCGTCCGCCCGGCGCAATGCACCCGCAAGGGTTGATCGGCGACCCGCGACAACGCCTCCTCGATACAGGCCTGAACGGTCCGTGCGCGCGGCTGGATCTGCCAACCACAAAACCGACTTCCATCGTATTCGACACCAAGGACAATCCTCACAGGCCGTTCTGGAGTGCGAGGAGCAAAACCAAGACTCCTCCCAAAACTCCCCATTCCAGGAAGGACGGAGAGCCCAAATCTGGGATCCGTACCCGCTTGATCGGCGCCGCTTCGGCGCATTTCATGACCGACTCGAAGACGCTCGCAAGCGCCTCACCCGCGCGCAGGGGACTTCGCCAAACGATCCGAGCCCACTCGTTGACGCGGATCCGCAGCATGTCTTCCAAAGCCGGTAAGACTTCAAGCACGAGTTGGATCCGCACCGCGACGCGTTCCGCGAACCGGCCCGGAAACCACTTCGCCAGTCTGTAAATCGCCCCGATGAGCTCGTCGCGTGGTGTGTGCGTGACGAGCAAGCTCACCAACAGCACGGTCACCGTCAGGAGCGCCACGCGATAGGTCCCCGCATAAAGCCCGTCCACCGACGGGACCTCCCAATCCGGGATAATCGCCCGGCCCGGCGTAAAAAAAGCGTATAGCATCACGATGGAAAACCATAACCACCGCAACCGCACGACGAGCCGGCAAGCAAGCTCAAACGCCCGCCCGGACACGGCCAACGCAACGCCAGCGGCGACCGCGCTCGCCGCTAAAACCTCGGGACTTCCTCGGGAAAGAAACCCCGACCAAAGAATAAAGCCGAGGATAGTAATCACCGGGTGCATGCGGCCACCTGAAGACCCTGAGATGCGCGCCCGCAACGCCCGTGCAGACCCCGCGCTACGCTTCAGCCGCTAGCCTAGCTGCTGCAGAAGCTGCGTGGCTTCCTGACGTTGTTCCTCGGCGCCGTGCTGTACCACCTCCTCCAAGATCGAACGCGCGCCTTCCGCGTCACCGAGCTCGATATAGGCCTTGGCCAGGTTCAGCTTGACATCGACGTCCGCTGTCGTGTCGGCCTCATCCTCTATGCCGCTCTGCTCAGCCTCGGCTTTGTTTATCGCCTTGTACAGATCGCTGGTATCTTCGGGCGACAAACCGAATTCGGCGCTCAGATCCATGATATCCAAAGGATCGGCGTCCTTCTCGGGCGGTGCCGAGGACTCGGCGTCGATCACCGGCTTGATCTCATCGATTTTCTCGAACGGGAAATCAGACAAGTCAAATTCGATGCCGCCATCGCCGTCGCCCGCGGCGGTACGCGTATCAAAGCTGGCAAGCGTATCGTCCACCGGTGAGCGTTTGGGCGCGTCTATCTTTGCAGGCGGCTCCGTGAGCCAGGAGGAAAGCGTGCGCTCGCCAGGCAGTTCGTGTGTCGCTTCCGGTCCGGTTTCTCCGGGGCTAGTAATGTCCACCACCACGGGGCTCATCGGCCGGGTCATTTCGTCAGAGAAATCGTCAGCGAGTTTACCAACCCGTACCGTGTCGTCGACCGATTCGGACCCTCCTTCAGGCGCCGTGATGTCAGTCCCCTCCGTGTCCTGCGCGGACGGTGATGTCACGTCGATTAGCTCGGACGCCGGCGCGCCCGCCGACCCATCGACGCCGGTCCCGGCGGGCGCTGCATCTAACCACCTAGTCATCCCGAGATCGAAAGTGGCCGTAACGCGCGGCTCGGCGGTCGTAGTGATTGCAGCCGCGACTGTGCCGGCGGGCCCGCCGCGCGGCTGCTCCGCCGCGCCGATATCCATGAATTCGCTTTCCTCCACATCCACACTTGCCGCCGCCGGCTCGTCGGCAAGCAGCGGTTGGTCGGGTGAGAGCGCCTGCCACATCGCCGTGGCGCGTTCCCACAGAGTCCCTTGGCCACCCGTGGCGTCACGCAATTCCTTGGCGCTTGTTGCAAACGCCGCCTTGTTTCCCGAGGCGTGATATACCTCGAGCAGTTTCAGTTTGTAGTCAGGTTGATCGGGATCCGCGGCGATGGCCTGGTTGACCAAACGCTCGGCCTCTTCAAATCGCTCGTAGGTTAGGTAAACGTCGAGGTCCGACAGCGGGTCCTCGATATTCGACTCGGCGATTACTTCCGAGGCAGCAGACTCACTCTCCGAGGTGGCCGCGGGGGATTGCCGCATTCTAATCGTTCCACTGTCCTCCTGGCGTGCGGACCGGACCCCCAACGGCTCGAAATCCTCGGCCACGGGCCGAGCAAAATCGTCGGGCGTTCCGCGCTTCTTTAACGCCATCGCCGCGCCGACAACGCTGACCACCACCAGCGCCGCGACGCCGATGAGCCCAAGGTTTCCTCCCAAAAGCCTATCGGTCAGCCCTCCGCCATCGGGCGGCGCTGGGGCTTCCGGCGTCGGCGGGGGTAACGGCGCCGCGGCCTCGCTTTCGGATTCGGTCGTTACCGCGGGAGGCAATGACGATTCCGGTGGCGCGCTGGATTCGGCGTCTGGGGGCGGTCCAGGGTCAGGCGCCGCCAGGGGAGTCTCCTGAGATGGTGGTTGTGACGGAGCAGCGGTGCCGGGGGTCGCGCTCGCGGATGGCTCGGTAACCTCCGGCGTCGTCCCCAATCCCCCAGTCTCGGGACTGGCACCGGCGCTTACAGGCGGCGCCGCGGTTTCGGGGGTGGCGCGACCAGACGGCGTGGCTGTCCCCGTTACGGCGGGTACGCCGGCGGCCTTAGCCTGCAGCGCGGCGAGATCGGCGTCTTTAATCTCGATCTGCTTGCGTAGCAGCTTGATGATCTCATCGGCCTCCGTGAGTTTACTGTTAAGCTCCTCGATTTCTTGCTTTTGCGAGGCCACTGTTTCCTGCGCGATGGCGAGGCCCTTATCGACATTCCCAGGCGCGAGCGATTGCGGCAACTGCGGCGACGCGCTGCCCGCCGCGGCTAATAGCTTGAGCTGAGCCTCGTCCTCGGCACCACTCGCGGCTACAGCCCGTGCCCCGGCCGCGCCCGCAGACGACACTTCGCCCGTGGGTTGCGGCCGTGCGGAGGCCGCGACTCTCTGCCGGTATTGCTCCCACAATGCGGAGTGTTTGCTCACAAGCTGCATCGCTTTGCGCTGAGACATGCGCGCGCTGTCCCCAGGCTCGGGGAGGTTTAAGACGGCGCCGCGCTTCAACGCATTAATGTTGTTATCCAAGAAAAAGGCGTCGGGGTTGGCGTGCAACAGCGCAAACATGATCTGCTGCACCGAAGCGCTCGGATCAGTGCGGACTGATATTGCAATCTCCCACAAGGTGTCCCCCGAAACCGTCGGACCGTAGCTGCCCCCGGCGCCGAGTCGGGCGCGCCCCGCGCCCAACCTCGCCGCGCGCTGCTCGGGTCTCCACGGAGGCGCGGCGCTTTTGTCCCTCACGATGGCGCCGCGAGGCGGTTCGCGCCGCGCGGTTGCGGGCCTCGCGGGCGCTAAGCTGCTCCGTCCCTTATACGCAGGCGGGTCCAGCAACGCCGCGTATTCGCGAAACAGCCGTCCCTTGGACCAGTTCACCTCAATCAAGAAGTTGATAAACGGTTCGCGAATGGGTTCCGTGCTGGTGATCTTGATGTAGTCCGGGCCATCGCGCGTCTCCACGACCTCGAAGCGTAGCTGCGACAGAAAAGCCGGGCGCTCCAAACCAGCACGCTTAAATCGCTCCACGTCGGCCAGTTTGACCGTGAGCCCATCGAGCTCTTCGGCCTTGGCATTGATGATAGGCACCGTGGCGTAAAACCGCTCGTTGAGCTGCGAGCGTTTTTGCAGATCGCCGAGGCCAAGGGTATACGCCGTGCTTGGGATACAAAGGAGTAGAAGAAAAACCAATCGATGAGCCATGTACGATACCTTTTAGATAAAGTCTGCCGGGGCGATTTGAGATCGCCTAGCTATTGACGTAGGCACATTAATAATTAATTACAATTAAATAATAAACTTGAAATTCAATTGTATAGAAAAATCTTATAACCTTACATGAACTATAGTTTATAAGTAACTTTTTACCAACATTTCCGCGATCTGGATACTGTTGAGCGCGGCCCCCTTACGCAGGTTGTCCGATACCACCCACATATTTAAACCCCGGGGGTGGGAGATATCCTCACGGATCCTGCCGACATAGACCGCATCGCGCCCCGCGGCGTCCGTCACGGCGGTGGGATAACCGCCAGGAGCGGGCTCGTCCAGCACGGTAACCCCTGCCGCACCGCGGAGTAGCGTCCGGGCTTCTGGCGCTGTAAGCTTCCGTTTGGTCTCCACATGAATCGCCTCGGAATGCCCATAGTACACGGGCACGCGCGCCGCGGTTGGATTTACCAAGAGACTTTCGTCTTCGAAGATCTTACGCGTCTCCCAAACCATCTTCATCTCTTCCTTGGTATAACCGTTGGCTTGAAAATCATCGATGTGCGGTAACACATTAAAGGCGATTTGCCTTGGATACACGTGAGTGCGTACCGGCTCACCGTCTATCATCGCTTTGCTTTGGATCGCAAGCTCGTCGATCGCTTTCCGGCCGGTGCCTGAAACCGATTGATAGGTACACACATTAATGCGCTCGATACCGGCCGCATCGTAGATCGGTTTAAGCGCAACGACCATCTGAATCGTCGAGCAGTTTGGATTCGCGATAATCCCCCGGTTTTCGAACCCGCTGACAGCATGAGGATTTACCTCCGGAACCACAAGCGGAACATCAGTTTCGTACCGAAAACGTGAGGTGTTATCGATCACGACACAGCCCGCCGCTGCCGCCTTGGGCGCGAAGATCTCCGATACGGTGGCGCCGGGCGAAAATAATCCGATCTCGACGCCGCTGAAATCAAATGCCTCCAGATCCCGCACCACCAGCGATTCACCATTGAAGCGAACGGTGCTCCCCGCCGAGCGCCGGCTCGCGAGCGCGTAGATGTTTTTTACCGGGAAGCGCCGCTCGGCGAGGATCGAAAGCATAGCCTCGCCCACCGCCCCGGTGGCCCCAACCACGGCAACATTGAATTCCCGGCTCATCCTTCCACTACACCTCACTGCGACCCGCGATCATCGACATACTTTCCGATTCCAAGCGCATTTACCACCGCGTCACCCATTTCTTCCGTGCCGGCGCCGCTCACCCCAGGCGCTGCGATATCCTGCGTGCGGACACCTCGACGCAACACACTCGCCACCGCGTGCTCCACCCGTTCAGCCATTAGCGGTGCGCCTAGAGAATAATGGAGCATCATGGCAACCGAGAGAATCGTACCCAAGGGGTTCGCACTATCTTGGCCGGCGATATCGGGGGCTGAACCATGGATCGGTTCATAAAGGCCCTTTCCGCTTTGGTTCACGGAAGCGGAAGGTAGCATCCCGATGGACCCGGTCAGCATCGCGGCCAAGTCGGACAGGATATCTCCGAACAGGTTCGGCGTGAGCAAGACATCGAATTGCGTGGGCCGCCGCGCCAACTGCATCGCCGCATTGTCGACATACATGTGGGTTAACTCGACGCCGGGGAACTCCCAGGCTACATCAGCGACGACCTGCCGCCAAAGCTGGCTTGCTTCGAGCACGTTGGCCTTGTCGACCGAGCACACTCGCCCGCGGCGTTGCACCGCAAGCTTAAACGCCACCCGAGCGATGCGATCTATCTCCGACTCGCGATAGGCCATGGTGTTGAAGGCTTGACGCTCGCCTCCCGCGAGTGTCCGAACGCCCCGCGGTTCCCCGTAGTAGACATCGCCAGTCAGCTCGCGCACGATGACGAGATCCAAGCCCTCGATCACCTCGGGCTTGAGCGAGGAAGAGTCAATCAACTCGCTATAAAGCTTCGCCGGGCGCAGATTCGCGAACAAGTCCAAGCCGGCGCGCAGCCTAAGCAAACCTCTCTCGGGCCGTAGCTTAGTGGATAAAGCCTCCCATTTCGGTCCGCCGACCGCGCCCAACAATACCGCGTCGGCTTGCCGCGCCTTGGCAAGTGTCTCCTGCGGCAGCGGATCCCCGGCCGCATCGACGGCCGCACCCCCGATGAGCGCCTCTTCGATCTCGAATTCCGGACCGGATTGAGACCGGAGCGCGCGTAACACCTTGACCGCCTGCGCTGTGACCTCAGGACCTATGCCGTCACCCGGGAGGACCAGAATTTTCTTAAACATTACTTACCCAGCAATTTACAGCCGTTAGAGCAACCCGGCGAGATCTCGGCACTCGCCAACACCGTTGGCCGACACCTATGCATCACCTATACTTGGGTGCGCCCGGATCCCCAGCGCTTCCAGACACGACATGACGGTCGTAATACCTAATCCATTTTATCAAATTTATGCAGGGGAGACTCTGCACGCCGGGCAACCCGAGCGGGACATTGAGGTGTAACAATGGAAGAGCTAAGAAAGATCATTGATGCGGCCTACGAGGGGCGTCACCAATTGACCCCGGCGAGTGCACCGAATCCTTTGCGCGATGCCGTCACCGAGTGTATCCGCGCCTTGGATAAAGGACGGGCTAGGGTTGCCGAGAACAAGGACGGCCGCTGGATCGTCAACGAATGGCTGAAGAAAGCCGTGCTCCTCTACTTGAGGCTGGAGGAGAATCAGGTGCTGCACGGGGATTTCACGAATTTTTTCGACCGCGTTCCAACCAAGTTTCATGGCTTCGATCGTGCGCGCTTCGCCAGTGTTGGCGCCCGCGTCGTGCCACCCGCGACCGTGCGCTTTGGGAGTTATATCGCGCCTAACGTCGTCTTGATGCCGAGCTACGTGAACATCGGTGCCTATGTGGACTGCGGCACCATGGTCGACACCTGGGCCACGGTCGGTTCGTGCGCCCAGATCGGTAAGAACGTGCACCTGTCCGGAGGGGTCGGGATCGGTGGGGTGCTTGAACCGCTGCAATCCGCCCCTACCATTATCGAAGACGACTGCTTCATCGGAGCTCGATCCGAGATCGTCGAAGGTGTGATCGTGGGCGAGGGTTCGGTGATCTCGATGGGTGTTTATATCGGGCAGAGCACCAAGATCTATAACCGTGAAAACGGCGATGTGACTTACGGACGAATTCCGCCTGGTTCAGTCGTGGTGTCCGGAAACCTACCTTCGGCCGATCAACGTTACAGTCTATACTGCGCTGTTATAGTGAAACAGGTCGACGCAAAAACCCGCGCTAAGGTCGGGATTAACCAATTATTGCGCGATGTCTGAGAGTTTGTGAAGAAACCGTCGCGAGCGATCGGTGGCGGTGCAGTCGACGGACGACGGCTCCTTATGCACACGAGGTTCAATGAGACCCGCTACGGCGGGTCGGTTTGGCGGGTTACCGACCTTGCGCCCTGACCCGCCCTACATCGACTTATGATCGAGAATGTACTGTGAATACGCTCACGGGTACTATTATCAAGGAAGAACAACGATGAAACCACATCGGGAGTACCGTGGAGACCTAGATTTCAGTTCGTTCAAACATCATTTCGATCTCGGGGTCAGAGCAAAAACTGCCATACAGGTTAGGGGCTTTTACTTCGACCCCGAACTAGGCGTCGATATGGTTACACCGTGATCGAGCGTCCGTGCAGGCACCCGCCGCTTGACACCGGATGCAAGTGACGCGCTTTCGAGACGTAGAGGTCATCGCTCGGAATTGGTACAACTCCTGCCGCCGGCACCGCCATAGCAGTAAATTACCACCCCAATTCTGCATGCCGGAGTTGCGAAAACCGGTTATTCACACTAAGCTGGCGTTGTGATGTTCGAGCGTATCAAGATCGATCCCAAGGTGTGCGAAGGCCGGCCTACGATTCGAGGCATGCGGATCACGGTGGACTTCGTGCTCAAGCTTCTCGGTGACGGCTATACGGCAGACGAGATCGTTCGTGAGTATCCCGAGCTGGAAAAAGAGGACGTTTTCGAAGCCGCGAAATACGGAGCCTGGTTGGCGAGCGAGAAGACCTTTGAGATTGCATGAGGCTCCTGGCCGATATGCACATGTCACCACACAGCGTAGATTTTCTGCGCTCATCCGGCCACGATGCGGTGCGTGTCAATGAAGTGCTCTCAGCCAGGGCCACGGATGGCGAAATCATTGACTGGGCCGCCCAGGAACGCCGTACCATTCTGACCCAGGATTTGGACTTCTCCGCGCTCATTGCCCTCTCTGGAAAATCTATTCCCTCGGTTATTTCTTTGCGGCTTTCCTCCTCTCGCGTTGATTACGTAAATGCCCTATTGGAAAGGGTTTTGCCGGGTCTTGAACAAGATGTGCTGGAGGGGGTCATCATCGCCGTCGAAGACCGCCGCATTCGCCGCCGCGGCCTTCCGATAGCCTGATCCAACCTTGCGCTGGGGCACCTTGGATCCCCGATCCGCGTTCATTCGTAATACCGATACGTTCACCGTATCAGGGGACAGACCGATGACTGAAGATAT
>JBOIDH010000040.1:0-10975 GCA_050740495.1 Gammaproteobacteria bacterium
CCGCATCGTTCATTCCTATCTGAAGCGCGTGGCGAAACCATTATCTGAGGAGCCGGATGCGCAAATCGCGCACGTCCGGATCTGAGGGGGACCTGGGTGGGCGACTACCCAGGTCTACCCGACCTATATTCTCTCGCGCGGAATCGTCCAAGCTCTGAAGTGAAGTCACGAAAATCTAGCCAAACATATTTGAAATTCGAGGTACCTCTCCAAGTTCCCTGTCCCTCCGTTTTGTCTCCCTCTCCCACAGGGAGAGGGTTGGGGTGAGGGGATCAGAATAATCGACGCATGTGTTTGATTTGATTCCCCTCATCCTAACCTTCTCCCTGTGGGAGAAGGGACTCCCAGACTTGTTGAAGTGGTTCTGTACGACATTGTATGTGTCAGAATCTGAAGAGGTCCATACGATGAGCTTCGCCAGCCCCCAAGTTTTCTGGCGACATTGACGAGCCGATCGAGGGAATCCAACAGAGCACGGCGCCCGCTGTTTTCCCGAGCCTTCGAGGTTACCGCTTCTTCTTTTTTAGCGTGGATCGCGGCGAACCGACGCATATTTATGTGGCGAAGGATCGTGCGTACGCAAAATATTAGATGCATCCGCTGGCATTGGAACGTTCCCGGAATTTCCGAAGCCACGAACTGAACGAAGTCGCGAGACTTATTGAAGAACATCGAAAAGAGATTGAGAGGAAATGGCATGAACACTTTGGCCGAGAAGTCTCCGCTCCGTTGCAGTGGTTCCCTCGGCTGCTACTTGCCACTCCTGACCAGCGCGCGAAGTGGGAGCTGCAACGCATAACGCGCGGTCTACTCACCGGCTGGTCAAGTCGCGGTAAGCTTCACTCTGCTGACCTTGCCTAAATCTACGTGCTGCTTCGCCTGCCAGAGGTCATAGTTGTATTGCATGGCAAGCCAACTTTCCGGCGAACGGCCAAGAGCCTTAGAAAGACGGAGAGCCATCTCAGGGCTGATGCCGCTAGAGCCTTTTAGAACCCGATTCAAAGTTGACGGGGCCACGCCCAGCCTGACGGCAAGCTCGCGACTGCTAATTCCATTGGGTTCCAAGTAAACCTCGCTGATGAATTCACCAGGATGCGGGGGGTTATGCATCGCCATTAGTGGTAGTCCTCATAATCCAAAACATATGCATGTCCATCTCGGTACTCAAATGTTAAACGCCAATTGCCATTCACCCATATTGACCAACGGCCGCGCTCCGAGCCTTTAAGTGGGTGTAGGCGAAACCCAGCGATATCATATCCTCGATTGATTGAGCCGTATCGAGCGCCGCCAACTGCATGCGAAGCCGCTTGGCATGTTGCGGTTGTATACCCGACGCGCTTCCGGAGTCAAAGAACTTCCTCAGTCCCTTGTGCCGGAATGATTTGATCACGCGTTCATGATAGCGTGTTGCGCATCACGCAACAAGTACGCCTTGCCGTGTTCTGCGGAGGCATCGCGATGCGGCTGCTGCAAACGGTCTCGGCAGTCCTCGCTACCCGCGCGAGTCGACGAGATCGCGTAACGTATCGGTGGTTTGCCGCAGCCGCGTGGAGAGGTGGCGGCCGAGGTTGACGAGAAGCTTGATGGCAAGGGCCGGCGATGTGGCTGCGAGCGCGTCGAGGTCGCTGCGCGCAAGGCTGAACACGACGGCGTCTTCCGCCGCGATCGCTGTTGCCGAGCGGGAACTTCCGTCGAACATTGCTGCCTCGCCGGGGAGCGGCCCCACGACCGGCCCGACGGCATCTTCTTGCAGCGCCGCGCGCACGATATCCTCGACGCCCCGGTTGTGGCCCAGATGCACCACTTCCGCCCCTTGGGCTTGCAACAAACGCCGGATGATGTTGATGGCGGCATCATGGCCATCGAAAATGGAAGTCGCGGTGACGAAGCGCAGCGGCGCTGGGGCCACGAGCCTCGGGGACGCGGGTTGAGTCATGCTTGCCATCGCACCTACCTCTGGGGAGACGCCCTAGTTGCGGAGTGTAGTTCTGTGGGCAAGATTAAGACCCCTCATTCCCGGCAGCGTTCCGGCAGAGGTTCCCGCTGCAAGAGCCCGATCACGAGCCGGCAGCGGCTCGCTCGGCGCCTTTGCGATGAATTAGGCGACAGACCACGATATATTTGTTTATGCGTCGCAGCAGGTGCGTTGGTATCGATATATCGTGGTCCCCTAATTCCTCCTGGTTCCTCAATGGAGACTCGTTAGGCGCGGCGTGTGGTAGGAGTCACCGTGACACCTCGAAAAGAGATCGTTCGTATCTCTCCTCTAGCGTCCGGCGTACCCGCTCCGTGCCAGTCCACACCTGCATTTGCTCCTCGACGGAGAGCTCCTCCAGGTACTTCCGGTTGGCGCGAATACGTCCGTCGAACGCGAACAGACTCGAGTTTCCCATCCAGTGGTTGAAGGCTCCTACCGGGCGCATGACGTCCTCGTCCGGCAATCCGAGACGCTTGAAGATATCGTGAAATATGCGGTTAGACTGCTGGTGCAGCATGTCATAGGGTACGGGAACAGCCGGGACGCCGGCAAGTGCGATCGCCCGCAACACGCGCGAATGGTATCCGTTATAAACGGAGATCGCGGCCTTCGTATCCGTCTTCGCGTTCTTTTTGCTCGACAGGACGAACCCGCGGGGATCACGAATTGTGTGCAAGACCAAGTCCACCGGTCTACCTGAAGCTGCGACGGCAAGAAATCGGTGCACCGACTTTGCGCCGTCGAGAAAGATGTCCTTACCCGTCGTTTCGCGTACAAGCGACACCAACGTGTCGAAGGAGTCGAAAAACGGACGGTCTCTGAGTGCCACACCGGCTCTCAGAGACGCCGCGGCGCAAAGGTACAGAAGCCTGCCATTGAGCCAATCGCCGCCGAACCACTTAGGGGCGACCGGGAGTAAGGTAGAGTAGCCGCGCTCCGGAATCCTCCGCCTCACCTCTGACCAAAATGCGCAACGACTGACGTTCTCGCGACAGCCGCATATTTGATCGTACGCGAGGGTGGGCAGGGTATCGCCCAGCGATGCTACTCGCGAGTGATTATTCAACAGGAGACCCACCAGCGTCGCGCCATGGAAGCTTGGGGCCAGCTGGAAGATGAGCCCGGTCTTAGTCAATCGCGACCACTCACCCGTTTGAAACGGTACCATGTTCGAAGCTGGCGTATTTTTCCCGCATCAGTTTCTTGTCGAGCTTGCCGACACTGGTCTTGTCCAGCGTTTCGACAAATACAATTCGCTCCGGCACCGCATACTTGGAGACGACGCCGCGATCCGCGTAGCTTCGCACGTGGGCCTGCAACGCGGCGGCATTGAGATGGGCGCTCTGGCCGGGCTTGGGCACGATCAGCGCCAGCGGCCGCTCGCCCCACTTGTCGTCCTTCACGCCGACCACCGCCGCCGTCAGGTGTTCGCGAAATCGTGTCCTCGACCCGTCGTCGGAGCAAGCGCCCGATCACGAGCCGGCGGCGGCGCGCTCGGCGCGTTTGCGTTGGTGTTCGTTGAGGAGCTTTTTGCGCAGCCGGATGGCCTTGGGGGTCACCTCGACCAGCTCGTCGTCGTCGATGAATTCGAGCGCCTGTTCCAGATCGAAGCGGATCGGCGGGGTCAGGATAATGTTCTCGTCGGAGCCCGCGGCGCGGATGTTGGTCAATTGCTTCGCCTTCATGGGGTTGACGATCAGATCGTTGGCGCGCGAGTGGATGCCGATGATCATCCCCGTATAGACGTCTTCCCCCGGACCGATCAACAGCCGGCCGCGTTCCTGAAGATTGAACAGCGCGTAGGCGAGCGCTCTTCCCTCACCGATCGAGATCAAGACCCCGTTGGTGCGCTGGCCGAGCTCGCCCTGCTTCACCGGCGCGTAGCTCTCGAAGGTGTGATACAAGAGGCCGGTCCCGGAGGTCACGGATAGAAACTCCGTGCGAAACCCGAAGAGACCGCGCGATGGGATAAGGTAATCGAGCCGCACCCGGCCCCGGCCGTCGGGCTGCATGTTCGTCAGATCTCCTTTACGCATACCCAGCCGTTCCATGACCGCGCCCTGACCCTCCACCGGCACATCCACGGCGAGTTGCTCATAAGGTTCGCAGAGCCGGCCATCGATCTCTTTCACGATGACTTGGGGCCGCCCGACCGACAGCTCATAACCCTCGCGGCGCATATTTTCGATCAAAATCGAGAGGTGCAGCTCGCCGCGGCCCGAGACCAGGAATTTATCCGGGTCCCCGGTATCCTCGACGCGCAGCGCGACGTTGTGGATGAGCTCCCGCTGTAGCCGCTCGCGGATCTGGCGGCTGGTGACAAACTTTCCGGCGCGTCCCGCGAAGGGCGAGTTCGACACCTGGAAGCTCATGCGGACCGTGGGCTCATCGATGGCCAGCGGAGTTAAAGCCTCGACGGTCTTCGGATCGCAAATCGTGTCGGAAATGGTTAAGGGTTCGACACCGGTGATGGCGATGATGTCGCCGGCGCTCGCTTCATCCATCTCGATCCGCTGCAAGCCGTGAAAACCGAGCACTTGCAAGATACGCCCGTTGCGGCGCCCGCCGTCGCGATCGACGACCACGACCGAGGTACTCGGCTTGAGCGTGCCGCGGGCGATCCGGCCCACTCCGATGGCGCCCACGTAGCTCGAATAAGCGAGCGAGCTAATCTGCATCTGGAACGGACCGGCGCGATTGACGTCCGGCGAGGGCACGAATTTAACAATCGTCTCGAAAAGGGGCGTCATGTCGCCCGCGGGATCGATGTCCTCGCTCGCGAGGCCGGCGTAACCGTGGAACGCCGAGCAATAAACCACGGGAAAGTCGAGCTGCTGGTCCGTGGCGCCGAGGCGGTCGAAGAGATCGAAGGTCTGATCCAACGCCCAGTGCGGGCGGGCGCCGGGCCGGTCCACCTTGTTGATGATCACGATCGGTTTGAGGCCGCGCGCGAACGCCTTTTGAGTCACGAACCGCGTCTGCGGCATCGGTCCGTCCACGGCATCGATCAAGATCAGCACGGCGTCGACCATCGACAGGATGCGCTCCACCTCCCCGCCGAAATCGGCGTGGCCGGGCGTATCGACGATGTTGATCCGGTAGCCGCGCCAGCGCAGGGCGGTGTTCTTCGCGAGGATGGTGATCCCCCGCTCGCGCTCGAGGTCGTTGCTGTCCATGATCCGTTCGGGCGCCGCCGCGCGCTCACCGAGCGTCCCGGATTGCTGCAGCAGGCGGTCCACCAAGGTCGTCTTGCCGTGATCGACATGGGCGACGATGGCGATATTGCGGAGTTTATCGAGTGAATTCATACTGGCCGTACGCAATCACAAAAAGCGCGCCATTATACGCCGAAGTGTGCTACGCAGCAGCGCGGAAGCGAAGGCTAGTTTTTTATTCCTCCGGCGCCAGGCGTGGAATACCGGAACACCTTCCTCGTTATGCGATAGACCCCATTGGACGCAAGGGGGACGGGGGCGAGTTTTCCGTTAGCTCTAAGGTGGCGAGATGAAAAGTTTACAACAACATGATAAACCCGCGCTCATCTGGAAAGATCAGCAGATTAGCTACAATCAATTATTGGCAAATATTTCTCAGTATGCCGCGCTCTTTCAGGCGGATACCTGTGAGAAAGCGGCGATTTATTCCGAAAACCGCCCGGAATGGATCTACGCCTTTTATGCGGCCTGGCGCAATCACGGTATGGCGGTCCCCGTTGATTTTATGGCAACGGCTGAGGAAGTGGCGTATATCCTGGAGGATTGCAAGCCGGAGATCATCTTCTGTTCGCAGGAAAAAGCGGCCGATGCGCAGGCCGCCTTGCAAGCGCTTTCGTACACGCCGAAACTCCTGGTGTTTGAAGCGCTAGCGGAAACGCTGCGTTTGGCGGCGGTTCCACAGGATGCTGATTTTCCGGAGCGCGACAATGTGGATACCGCCGTGATTATTTACACCTCCGGAACCACTGGAAGCCCGAAAGGTGCGATGCTCTCCTTTGACAACATTCTCGTGAATGTGGAAGGAGTGTCGCAAGATGTCCCAATCTATACCGCCGCGCAACGAGTCCTGGCCCTGCTGCCCTTGCACCATGTTTTTCCTTTGTTGGGGACGATCGTGATCCCGCTTGCGGTCGGGGCAACCGTGGTATTTTCGCCCTCCATGGCGGCCGAGGATATTCTGGCGGCGCTGCAAAACTACGGCGTGACCATGATTATCGGCGTGCCCCGGCTTTACAATCTTTTCCACAAAGGCATCAAAGCCAAAATTGAGAGCCGCGCGCTGGCGCGGACGCTGTTTAAACTCGCCGAATATGTTGATTCCCCGGCGTTCTCAAAACTGCTGTTCAACACCGTGCATCAGAAATTCGGCGGGAAGATTCAATATCTGGTTTGCGGCGGGGCCGCGATTGAGAACGAAGTGGCGCGTGATTTCAAAACCCTGGGGTTCGATGTGCTGACCGGATATGGAATGACCGAGGCCGCGCCCATGATTTCCTTTACCCGCCCGGGGACGCTGAAAATCGGCGCGAGCGGGCATCCTTTGCCCAAAAACGAGGTCAAAATCGTGGCTGAGGAGATCGTTGCTAAAGGCCGCAATGTCATGCAAGGGTATTATCACCGCCCGGAGGAAACCGCGGCGCTGATACAAGACGGCTGGCTGCATACCGGCGATCTGGGGTATCTCGATGAAGAGGGCGTGCTTTTTGTGACCGGGCGGGGAAAGGACATTATTGTTTTGCCGACCGGGAAAAATATCAATCCAGAGGAAATCGAGTTTAAAATCCTCAAACAGTTCGAGACGATTCGGGAAATCGGCGTGTTTATGCACGAAGGCATCTTGCAAGCAGTGATCTATCCGGATTTTCAAAAACTGGATATCCAGGAGGTGCATCAAATTGGCGACTATATTCGCTGGGATGTGATTGATAAATACAATCGTGCCGCTTCGCCCGCGAAAAAAATCGCCAATTTTACCGTCGTCAAGCAAGAACTCCCTAAGACGCGCCTGGGCAAGCTCCGCCGGTTTCAACTGCCCGCCCTGGCGGTCGCCGATATCAGCGACAGGACATCTCAGCCGGAACCGGATTATCCTGAATATCAGATGATTAAACAGTTTCTCAATGAGCAAACCGGGAAAGCCATTTACGCGGGTCAACACTTGGAAATTGATCTCGGCCTGGATTCTCTCGACAAAGTGAGCCTGCTGAGCTTCTTGCACGCCGCGTTCGGCGTTGAGATGTCGGATGAGGAGATCAACCAGCGTCTGACCGTCGGGAGAATCGCGGCGTATATCCAGGAAAAGAAGGTCAAAATGGAGAGTGAAGGGGTGAACTGGCACACGATTCTCCACGAACCGGTGCAGGTGACCCTGCCGACCAGCTCACCCGTCCATATTCCGGCCGTCAAGTTCCTAAAATTCCTGCTCAACGGATATTTCAAACTCACCGTCACCGGTTTGGAGCATCTGCCGCAGACGCCGTGCATTTTGGCCGCCAATCATCAAAGTTATCTGGATGCCTTGATCATCACCCGCTTTCTCGGCGCGGATCTGGTGAAAAAGAGTTATTTTTACGCCAATGAACGCCACTTTCGCAGGCCCTGGCAGCGACTTTTTGCGGAAAAGCACAATGTGATTATTGTGGACATCAACCACCAACTGAAGCTCTCGCTCCAGAAGATGGCGGCGGTCCTGCAGCGCGGGAACAATATGGTCATTTTCCCGGAAGGCACGCGCACGCGGGACGGGAAATTGGCCGAATTTAAGAAGACCTTTGCGATTCTCAGCCGGGAGCTGAATATTCCGGTTGTCCCGGTTGTCCTGCAAGGCGCGTACGCCGCGATACTCAACCGGAAAGTGTTTCCGAAATTCCGGCAAGCGATCCAGGTGGCTTTCCTCCCGCCGATCTTTCCTGAAGATCTCGGCTACGACGCCTTGACGGAGAAAGTCTATCAGAGGATCAAGCAACATTTGCGAGAATAACGCCCAATTCAAAATACTAATCAGCAGTTCCAGAGCGGAGGGACGCAGGGCCGAGAGGGTCCACGAATGCGCTCGCAGGCATGCGAAAAGTGTGCTTAGCGCAACTCGATCACCAGCCGCTTACCCAACACCTTGGCGGCTTTCTGTAGTTTTGAAAGGGTCGTATTAGCGTCCGGCTGCTCGATCTTCTGGTATGCCTGCCAAGTGGTTCCCATCGCTTGAGCAACCTCGCCTTGTGATCGTGAAGCGCGCGCGGTCCGTAACAATAATGCGGCCTGCACCTTGGCATCGGGCGCTATCAAACAAATATCTTTTCCCTTGCGGCCGGAAGGTTCCGGGATCGGCTCGCCGTGTTCAATGCAGGATGCCAAGAGTGCGCTTAATACGTCCGCTGCCATATCCTGGGCTTCCTCTGAGGTGTTGCCGAAGGTGAAGCCATTCTCTAAGTCCAGGAATTGGACGTAATAGACCCCGTCCTCCATCCAAATTCGTGCGGGATAAAGTGCTGCGTTCATGTCAATTTCACGCCCGTAATTCGTTCAATGCTTTTGAGTGTGCCGATAGGCAGGTCCTTGGTTCCGTGCACGGGAACGGGCACCGTCTTACCGTCCTTCTTCAGAATGCAATGCTTCGTCGTCCGATCGATGACCCAGCCCGCCGCCTGAAGTGCCTTGATGACCTGCTTGCTATTCATTATACAACCTCTAGGTTGTTCACATCAGGCTATCGATTAATCGTCACTACGTTATCGATTCCTCAGGCGCCAGTGCTTCCCTTCCCCTGTTCTGGCGCCTTCCTGCACCCGCACTCGGACTTATAGTAGGATCGGTGTTCGAACATCACGTGCACCGATACTCATGCTTGAGCTCAGTCTAATCTTGAATCAGGTCCAGGAATCGCGGCAACGACTCGGCGCGCTACGGGGGTATCTTTGACTACGATAAGAAACGCGCCCGCCTGAGCGAGGTGGTCCAGGCGCTCGAAGACCCGGCGCTCTGGGAGAATCTCGATCGGGTGCAGTTGCTCGGTAAGGAACGCGCCGCGCTGGAACGGGAGGTGGCCGCGATCGATAGCCTCGACCGCGGTCTGGCGGAAGCCGCGGAGCTGCTCGAACTGGCGGCGGCCGAGGACGATGCGGCTGCCGTCCAGGGCGTGGCAGAGGACGTGAGCGCGATCGACGAGCGCCTCGGCGCGCTCGAGTTTCAGCGCATGTTCTCGGGCGAGATGGATCCCAACCCCGCCTTCCTCGATGTCCAGGCCGGGGCGGGTGGCACCGAAGCCCAGGATTGGGCGGAAATGCTGCTGCGTATGTATCTAAAGTGGGGCGACCGGCGCGGCTACAAATGTGAATTGATCGAGGTCTCGCCCGGCGAGGTCGCCGGGATCAAGAGCGCCACGGTTTACTTTCAGGGTGACTATGCCTTTGGGTGGCTGCGGACCGAGACCGGGGTGCACCGCTTGGTGCGCAAGTCGCCCTTCGATTCGGGTAACCGCCGCCACACCTCGTTCGCTTCGGTTTTCGTCTCCCCTGAGATCGATGACAGCGTGGACATCGTGATCAATCCCGCCGACCTTAGAGTCGACACCTATCGCGCCAGCGGCGCCGGCGGCCAGCACGTCAACAAGACGGATTCGGCGATCCGCATCACCCACCTGCCGACGGGCAGCGTGGTCCAGTGTCAAAACGAGCGCTCGCAGCATAAGAATCGGGCGCAAGCCATGAAGATGCTGCGCGCCAAGCTCTATGAGACGGAGATGAAGAAACGCAACGCGGAAAAACAGGCGGTCGAGGAATCGAAGGCCGAAATCGGTTGGGGCAGCCAGATCCGCTCCTACGTGCTCGACCAATCCCGCATCAAGGACCTGCGCACCGGGGTGGAGAGCGGTAATCCGCAGGCGGTGCTCGATGGCGATCTCGACCGCTTCATCGAGGCGAGCTTGAAGCTCGGGGTGTGAGCGGGGCCATGTCCGAGCACGGCAGTAGCGTTCAATCCGCGCAGCGGCGTGCCAAGCTCGCCCAACTGCGGGTCGAGGGGGATCCCTATCCCAATGACTTCAAACGCGACGCCCTGGCGGCCGATCTGCAGCGGCGCTTCGGGGATCGGGAGCAGGCCGCGCTCGAGGCGGCGCCGACGACGGTCACGATCGCCGGCCGCATGATGACCCGGCGTGTCATGGGCAAGGCCGCCTTCGCCCACCTCCAGGACATGAGCGGCCGCATACAACTGTATCTGCGCCGTGAGGAGCTCGGGGAAGGCCGTTACGAGGCCTTCAAAGACTGGGACATCGGTGATGTCATCGGGGCCACGGGGAGCTTGTTTAAAACCAAGACCGGGGAGTTGTCCGTCGCGGTGCAAAGCGTGCGCCTGCTCGCGAAGAGCTTGCATCCCTTGCCGGAGAAGTTTCACGGACTCACCGATGTCGAGACCCGTTACCGCCAGCGTTATCTCGATCTCATCGTGAATGAGGCGAGCCGCCGGGTCTTCGAGCGGCGTTCGGCGATCATCGATTTTATCCGTGATTACTTGAAAGGCCGTGGTTTCGTCGAGGTCGAGACGCCGATGATGCAGGTGCTTCCGGGCGGGGCGGCGGCGCGGCCCTTCGTCACCCACCACCAGGCGCTCGATATGCAGCTATATTTACGCATCGCCCCGGAGCTGTTCCTCAAGCGCCTGGTCGTCGGCGGCCTGGAGAAGGTGTTCGAGATCAACCGTAATTTCCGCAACGAAGGGCTCTCGACCCGCCACAACCCGGAATTCACCATGCTCGAGTTCTACGAGGCTTACGCGGACTATGGGGATCTCATGGATCTCACCGAAAATCTCATCCGCAAGCTCGCGCTAACAATCCGCGGGAGCACCACGCTCCGCTATCAAGACGAGGAGCTCGATTTGTCGCGGCCGTTCGCGCGCCTGACTCTCAAAAAAGCGATCATGCGATTCAATCCCGGGCTCGCCGCCGAGACCCTGGAGCGTTTGGATCCTTTGAGCGCCTATGCCAAGCAGCTCGGGATCGCCA
>JBOIDH010000041.1:0-10873 GCA_050740495.1 Gammaproteobacteria bacterium
CTGGATGAAGACGCTTCTTGGCGATCAGCATGGCGATTTCCCAGAGGGTAATGTCACAACAGGCTAACTCCCGGCGGACTGCGCTTGCCTCCAGTGCTCGTTGGGCCGCTGGCGTGAGCCGGCCCGGTAGGAGGGCATCGAAGATCAGAACATGGGTATCACAGACGACCACGCTCAGCGTCCCATTTCTCTCCGCTCGGGCGGACCACGTCGCCCACCGAGCATTTTTCTCGCAGGGCGATCAGGCGTTGGCGCGCGGCTAAAGCCGGGTCTTCAGCCGGAACGATACGGGCTATTACCCTCCCGCGTGAAACGATGTTGATCGGTTCCCCCTTCTGGACAGTTTTCATATAAGTGGGCAGATGGTTGCGCAACTCGGTAATGTTGACCTCGCGCATGAGTTCGCTCCGTAAAAAATTATGTACGTTATAAGTGTACAGATGTGCTTAAGCGCACGCAATGCAAGGAAGCGCAAAATAGCTAAAATGGTATCCACTTCGCCGAAGTAGCACCAAGCTATAGTAGTATCGCGGAAGTTGTCGTTCCTGAAAATCCGTGCGTGCGAGTCTGGGTACAAATCTACCTGCTCCGATCTCAGGCTGAGATAATGATGGTTAAGCGAGTGTAGCCTGGATGGAGCGTAGCGGAATCCGGGATAATTCCAGGCATGGTGAATCATCGCCGTGCACGTGTCCCCGGAGCCACCTATTTCTTCACCGTTACGTTGCGTGACCGGCGCTCGCGGATGCTGACCGATCATGTGGATGCTTTGCGCGAAGGGTTAAATGCGTGAGGCGGCTGTGGCCGTTTCGGATCGACGCCCTCGTGGCGCTGCCCGATCACCCACGCGCGATCTGGACGCTGCCTGAGGGGCCGCTGACTTCTCGAAGCGGTGGCGTGCGATGTATCCTCGGCGCGCCAAGCAGGCCCAATCCATGGGCTTGGCTTTCAAGGCGCGGTTCACTCGGCGCTTGGTAAACGGGGTATTGTCCTGGCCCATAACCGACGCGAGCGTTATGGCAACGGCGCTTCTGGGAACACCTCATCCGGGATGAGAAAGATTTTGCCCGCCACGTTGACTACATTCACTACAATCCGGTCAAGCATGGTTGGGTCGACGGACCGTTGGACTGGCGTTGGTCCTCGATACATCGCTACATCCGTTTGGGGCTGCTCCCACCGGATTGGGCGGCCGTCCCGGAGGAAGGCGGGTTCGGCGAATGACTCCCGGATTCCGCTGCGCTCCATCCAGGCTACGCTCGCTAGGCGTTCAACACGCGTACACGCGACACTATGCTGATCATTCAAGTCGATCGCTTCTGCTTACTCATCGCCAATTCAGTTGAAATTTGGCTAGGCACCACCAATGCAGACGTAGTGGCCCGTCAGAAGTCCATGGCGCGCTCGCACCCAGAGCCAGGCCCAGGGGGGCTCGTACGAGCGCCAGCCGAAGGCTGGCCGGGGCCGAAGGCGGCCCTGCTTGGCGCGCCGAGGACGCAACGCCAGACTACGTCCCGAGATCATTCCATCCTCGGGGCGCACAGCAGACGACGTCCCTGTGCCTGGCTTTCCAAAATTGCCGGTCAACGCCCATACCCCCTCAGCCAACCACGCCGAGGTGCTCCCTCCCGCGGCGCCCGCCCGCCTGAGCTGGGCCAGAGAAACTGCAGCTGTGTCCGCAGTATACTTGTTCACTGTAATTGGAATAAAGAGTACAAGACCGGATAATCAGTGGCCACGATCTCACTTCTGACGCCTTTGAGTCTGTCACGGAGCCACACGCTAATTTTGATCTGCGCAGCGCTGCCCTCATTCGTCGGACACGCCACCGGTGGCCAGGATGAGGCTGCGACGCGATCCGTCACCGCACCTGGTGCCCAAGTGCAGATCAATCAAATCGAGACATCGCAGTTCCCGAAAGCGGTCATTTTCGCGACTGTCCTCAAAGACGGTGTCACGGATAAAGACGTCCGCGTCCGTGAAGACGAAGTGGATCAGGAGCCGCTTATGGTCGTGCCGAATCTGACGCCGCTCTCGGTAGTGCTGGCCCTCGACACGAGCGGCTCGATGAAACAGCGGCTCACCGATGCCCAGACGGCGGCGAAAAGCTTTCTGACAACGCTCCAGTCGCAGGACAAAGTGCAGGTCATCCGTTTCTCGCGCGACGTGAAAACAATCTATCCCCTCGGCGTCGATCGGATGGCGGCTAAGGCGGCGATTGACAGCACTGTGGCGGGCGGGGACACGGCGCTTTGGGATGCGCTCTACGCGCGTCGGTCGAAACGCTCCGCGATGTGGCCGGGCGTATATCTATCATTCTGCTCAGCGACGGCGTGGACGATGATGGCACCGGGAGGCCGTTGAGCAAACGCTCGGTCGCCGACGTGCTTGCACTTGCCCGCCAAGTGAATGTGCCCATTTATGCCATTGGCCTCGGAACCGAACTCGACGAGCTTGCCTTGAAGAAAGTCGCCGACGAGTCCGGCGCGCTCTACCTCAACGCGACCGAAAGCAGCGGACTCACGGAACTTTACGACAGCATCGGCAAACAGCTCAGCGGCCAGTCCAGTCTCCCGGCAGACGGTTCGGACCACCGCGTGCAGTTGAAGTTTGGCGACAGCACCAGCGAATCCTACCTACCCACCGCAACGACAGTCGCCAAGGCGGCGACGGAGCCGGCAGTCGAGCTGCCTCCCAAGGCTGCTCCCGTGGAGAACGATTTATTAGCCAAGATAGATTGGATAAATGTTGTTGCCGCCCTCGTTATTGGAGTAGTGTTTCTTTCCTCAGCACCATGGTGGGTTATGGTATTGAAAAACATTTGTAACGATCGATATAAAACGTACTACGGTAAATACTACACATATAATTGGGCTGTTAAGGGCGTTGAGGTAATAAGTGAAAAACAATTTGTCATTTCTCGGAATTGGTTAGGGTATCCGAATGTCGCACTGCATATTAATGAATATGTGAAACTTACTTACCGTGGGAGTATGAAAGCCGACAGGAGAAGCATATATTTTGACCTAACAGGTAGAGGGCATGCTGAAGAACTTAGACTTGTATTTCATGAACCACTTGAAAGGAAAATTAATCTGCTCATTGGAGTTTTCGCAGCGGTTACACTAGACGCCGATCCATTGTGTGGTAGGTTAGTAATATCACAAGGGAGATTGAGTCATGAACGTGCAAAACATCACCTTGGCAAACGCAAAGTTATAATTGTTGACTCTAAGCTTCTGAGAAATATAACCGAGGCTTCAATTGAGAGTGGTGAGTACATTAACAATAATATCACCTAATAAAGATAATGACTGGAGTAGAAAAATATTATGATTTACTCGCTTCTGTTTATGACCAAGCGACAGAAGCCTCTGGATCATGGAATCCACCAGGTATCATTTACGAAAGTATAAAGGAAAAAATCTCTATCTATTCTAGTATATTAGATATTGGAATTGGAACTGGATTATCTATTGATAAAATATATTACTCAGGAATATATAAAGAAATCTATGGCGTTGATGTGTCTGTAAAGATGCTCGATGTTTGCAAACATAAGTATCCAAACACAAAGCTAACTCATATTTCTTCTATAGTTGAGATAGGTAGTATTGGTGAGTATTTTGATATTGTGATTAGCTCAGGTACCGTAGAATTTGTTGAAGACATAGATTTGTTAGTTCAGCAAGTTAGACGTAAGCAAAAGAAGGATGGTGTTTTTGCATTTACGTATGAACCCATTATTTACTTCCATCCATATCAAAATGATAGCAGGTCGCTTACGGTTCCAGACAAATCAAGTAGTCTGTATGTGCAAGATTTCTACACATACAGACATGAACCTCACGATGTAGTAAAGCTACTAGATAAAAATAACTATACGGTAACAAGAGACAGCGAATTTATTTCATATAAGAAAGGTGAAGAAAAAATAATATATCACGTTGTTGTGGCTACCTGTAATTAGAGCAAAATGGGTATCCACTTCGCGCAGTTAAATGATCCCAGGTAAAGCCGGGGGCTTATTGGGTGAGCGCCTTAAAGGCGCCATATAATCGTGAGCCGCCCAAGGCGGCTGGCCTACATGCCAAGCTTCATCTGTTCATACCGATCGTCCTCTTGTTCCTGATTGCGGATATAGGCCCGAACAACGTTTTCGTCCAAACTCACCGTGGAGACAAAGTAGCCGCGTGCCCAGAAATTCTCGCCGGTGAAATTGGGCTGTCGGCCACTAGACTTCTGCACTCTTAGAGCTAGCCCCGCTTTTTTGGACAGGGCCTAACGTGATATAACTGCTCCGACGCCGGTTATCTACGCATGGATCAATCGCGTTTGGCTTCGCTGGCGAGGGAATTCGAGATCGACTACGCCGTGTTCGAGCAGCCCTTCGATGCGCGGCAACTGCAAGCCGAGGTCGTTCTTACCAATAAGCGCCATGTGGTGCTGGGTGCAACGAGCGAACATTCGGTGCGCCAAGAGTGAACCCTTACACCCGGTGCAGGATGAGCTCCAAGACGACCTTGGTGCCGAAATAGGCCAGGAGGAGGGCTAGGAAACCCGCAAACATGTAACGGAGGGCGGTCCTGCCGCGCCAGCCGAATCGATAGCGTCCCCAGAGCAGCACCGCGAAGATACACCAGGCGGCCAATGAAAGCACGGTTTTATGAACCAGGTGCTGAGCGAAGATATCTTCCACAAACATGAGACCGCTTAAGAGTCCGAGGCTCAGCAGAAAGAAACCCGCGATGATGAATTGGAACATCAAGGATTCCGCGATTTGCAAGGGCGGCAAGAGTTGCATCGCGGCCAGGTAGCGGCGCGTTCGCAGCAGCCGTTCTTCCACGGCAATCACGACCGCTTGCAGCGCCGCGATGGTCAGGAGACTGTACGCGGTCACGGACAGCACGACATGCAACCTCAGCCCGAGCGGCGCCGATGCCAGCAGCAAGCGTTCGTTCGGGAACAGGAGCTCCAACCCGATCCCAAGGCCCGCGCTCGGCAGTAGTACCAAGGCGAGGTTTTCTACCGGTGCGACCAATGATGCCACGACGACGACACCCGCCACGACCCAGGCCACGAGCGAAACCGTATTGAAGATCCCCAGGTTCAAGCCCGAGCCGGTGAGGATCCCTTGGTACAACACCGCGGCATGCAAGGCGAGCGCGAGGAGCGCGAGGATCAGCGCCGGACGCGTGGCGGCGGATCCGCCCCGTGCGCGTTCCACGATGCCGCGGGCGATGCGCATGGCGGCGGCAAGATAAAAAACAATAGCAAGGACTGCAAAAACGGCGATGTTCATGGCTGCAACGCTCCGGCCCATGATGACACAAAGCGATTCGAGGAAGAAGGCGGGCTCCGCGCGGCCTGATCAAGGGTTTATGTTAGTATGATTCGGCTCCTAGCAAACCCTGGATCGCGCCGCCATGTTTGACAATCTCTCCCAACGCCTAACGCGCATCGTCAAGGATCTGCGCGGGCAAGGCCGCCTGACGGACGAGAATATCCAATTGACCTTGCGAGAGCTGCGCATGGCCTTGCTCGAAGCCGATGTAGCCTTGCCCGTGGTGCGTTGGTTTGTCGAGCATGTGCGGACGCGGGCGGTGGGCGAGGAGGTTGTCGCCAGCCTCACCCCCGGACAGGCATTCATTCGCGTCGTCCGCAACGAATTGACGGCATTGATGGGCGAACAAAGCGAAGGCCTCGACCTGAACCGGCCGCCGCCGGCTGTTGTGTTGATGGTCGGCTTGCAGGGATCGGGCAAAACCACGTCAGTCGCGAAACTGGCGCGGTACCTGAAGGAGCGCGAGAAAAAATCGGTGCTCGTGGTGAGCTGCGATGTGCATCGACCGGCGGCCATCGATCAGTTGAGCGTGTTGGCGAGCGAAATCGGTGTCGAATGCTACCCGGCCGACCCGGCGCAAGATCCCGCGGCGATCGCCTCCGAAGCGCTCTCGCATGCGAAAAGGCGATTTCACGATGTGCTCATCGTCGATACCGCGGGACGCTTGCACATCGACGCGGAGATGATGGATGAGATCACGCGCCTCCACCGGGTATTGGATCCGGCCGAGACCTTGTTTGTCGTCGATAGCATGATGGGCCAAGACGCGGTCAATCCGGCGCAGGCCTTCGATGCGGCCTTGCCCTTGACCGGGGTCATTCTTACCAAGACCGACGGTGACGCGCGTGGAGGGGCGGCGCTCTCGGTGCGCCATGTCACGGGTAAGCCGGTTAAATTCGTCGGCGCCGGCGAGAAGAGCACGGCCCTCGAGCCGTTTTATCCGGATCGCGTGGCCGCGCGCATCCTGGGAATGGGCGATGTGCTTGGCTTTATCGAAGAGGTGGAACGGAAGATCGATCGTGAGCAGGCCATGGACATGGCCGAGAAACTGCAAAAAGGCCAGGGATTCGATCTCCGGGATTTTCGCGATCAGATCCGGCAGATGCGGGGGATGGGCGGCTTGGGGAGCTTGATGAGCCGCTTACCGGGACTGTCGGATGTCCCGAAACACATGACGGAGCAAGTCAATGACAAGGAGCTCGGTAAGACCGAGGCCATCATCAATTCGATGACGCCCAAAGAACGCCGCTATCCCGACAACATCAAGACCTCGCATAAACGCCGGATCGCCGCCGGGTCCGGCACCCAGATCCAGGATGTGAACCGCCTGTTGAAGCAATTTACCCAGATGCAACGTACGCTGAAGCAGGTCTCGAAAAAAGGCGGGCTGGGGAAGCTCATGCGCTCCATGTCCGGGCGTTTCCCGCCGGCATAGCCCGAGCCGCATGCCCGATCCGGCGGTAGCGGTCGAGGGCCTGTCGAAACGGTTTGGCGCCGTCGTGGCCGTGGAGAATATCAGCTTCAGCATCGAGCGTGGATCCATCTGTGCGTTACTCGGCGCGAACGGGGCGGGTAAGACGACGACGCTTGCCATGCTTCTCGGCTTGGTCACCCCGACGGCGGGCGTGATCCGCGTCCTGGGGAAGGATCTGCGGACCGATCGTTATAGCGTATTGGCACGCATGAACTTTTCCTCGCCTTACGTCGATCTGCCGCAGCGGCTGACTGTCGCTGAAAATCTCGACGTGTACGCACGTCTCTACGGAGTGCGGGATATCCAAGCGCGCGTCACGGAGCTTGGGCGGCACCTCGACATCGAGGGTTTGATGCGGCGCGAGTACCGGACATTGTCGGCCGGCCAGAAGACCCGCGTGGTGCTGGTCAAGGCCCTGCTGAATAGACCCGAGTTGGTGTTACTCGATGAGCCCACGGCTTCCCTCGATCCGGACAGCGCCGATCGCATCCGTCAGTATCTGGTTCACTACCAGCGCAGCACCGGCGCGACCCTCCTCCTGGCCTCGCACAACATGACGGAGGTCGAGCGGGTTTGCACCCAGGTGCTGATCATGCGATCGGGGGAGATCGTCGATCGCGGGAAGCCTATGCATCTGATCGCAAAATATGGCCGCACGACGATGGAGGAAGTCTTCCTGCACATCGTCCGCAACGGGGATCCCGCGGACAGGCAGGCACGGTACAGCGTGCGATGATCGCGGTTCCGGAGAAGGTTTTCTCGGCGCGCCGCATCGGGGCAATGATACTGCGTTACCTATATCTTCTGCGCGGATCGTGGCCGCGGATCCTCGAACAAGCGTATTGGCCCACCGTGCAGATGATCCTATGGGGGCTGGTCACGCAATTCTTCGTCACCAATAGTTCCTGGGTGGCCGAGGCCGCCGGGGTCTTGATCGCGGCCGTGCTGCTCTGGGATGTGCTGTTTCGGGCGCAGCTCGGGGTTTCGGTCGTCTTCATGGAGGAGATGTTCGCGCGCAACCTCGGTCAGCTGTTCGCGAGTCCGCTTCGTCCTTACGAGCTGGTGCTGGCATTGATCAGCATCAGCCTCGTGCGTACCTGTATCGGGGTGGGAACGGCGGCACTCCTCGCGATTCCGCTCTATCAGTACTCCATTTTTGCGATGGGTATGCCGCTCATCGCGTTTTTCGCCAACTTGTTAATCTTTGGCTGGGCCATCGGACTTTTGATCTGCGCGCTCTTGCTGCGTTTCGGCTTGGGTGTGGAATCGCTCGCCTGGGCCTCGATTTTCGCCATCGCCCCGATCAGCGGGATCTATTACCCGATCGCCACCTTACCCGGCTGGCTGCAACCGGTGGCGTGGTGTTTGCCGAGCAGCCATGTGTTCGAGGGGATGCGGACGGTGATGTTCGAGCAGCGCTTCGATGTCGATCGATTCGCCGCGGCGGCGGAATTGAATGTCCTTTATATCGTATTGGCGGCGATTGTGTTCCTGCGGGTGTTCGAGGTCGCCCGCGCGCGCGGATTGCTTCTGCAAAGCGGTGAATAGGCGCGAGCTTCCTTAGCCGCTTATCGCCGGGGGCCGCGCGATCTGAACGATGCAAAGCCCGAGCAGCACGATAAATAACCCGAGCGCCCACTCCGCGATCGATAGACTCAAGAAGCTCCACCCGATCTCCGCGCATTCCCCGCTGCCGCGCAGGATCTTGGCGAGGGCTTGGAGCATGGGGAAGGTATCCATCAAATAGTCGAAGCCCGGACCGCATTGCGGTACCTGATCCGGCGGCAGGTGCTGTAACCACACCTGCCGCCCGGCGACGCCGCCGCCGGCGAGCGCGGATAAACCGATGAAGGCGCTGTAGACGCGGCTGCCGGTTCGCGCCGGACCGTGCACGGCGGCGAGGAGCCCCAAGAGACCCGCGCCCGCGAAGAACAGCCGTTGAATCATGCACAAGGGACAAGGTTCTAGCCCTTGAACGACCTCAAGATAAATCCCAAAGCCGAGCGACCCTCCGCAGAGCAGGAAGATGAGTAAAAATGCAACGCGGTTGGGGATCATGGCCGCCGAGTGGTTTCGCCTTTGGTCAAGAGCGTATTATACGTGGCGATGCTGTTGTGAAATACTTCGTCCGGGATGAACACAGCGCGCCCGTGGTTATTGGCTGACATCGGCGGGTCCCGGACCCGGATCGGCATCCTCAACGACCGCGACGAAATCATGGCGATCCGGGTCCTGTCGAATGATGCGCTGCCGGACCTGGTCTCGGCGCTGCGTAGCTACCTGGAGCAGGAGGGGACACAGCCGTCGATCCGTGCCGGTGCGCTGGCGGTCGCCGCGCCCATCGTGGGGGATCGCGTGCGCATGGTCAATCGCGGTTGGTCCTTTTCTATCCAGGGGATCAAAGAGGCCCTCGGCTGGGAGCGCATCGAGGTGATCAATGACTTTACCGCCGTTGCCCATGCGTTGCCGCGGCTCGACGCTTCGCATCGACACCAGATCGGCGCGGGGGAACCGCAAGCGAACGCGCCCCTGGGCGTGATCGGGCCGGGCACCGGCCTCGGGGTGTCCGGGCTCATCCCCTACCGCTCGGGGTGGATCCCGCTTACAAGCGAAGGAGGGCACGTTACCTTGGCACCGATGAACGACGCGGAAGCGGCTGTGCTCGGGCGTCTGCGGGCCCGCTTTGGGCACGTGTCCGCGGAGCGCGCCGTGTCCGGACCCGGGTTGGTGGAGATCTATCAAAGTCTGGCGGCGCTCGCCGGTGATGCGGCCTCGGATCGAACCCCGGCCGAGATCACGGCTAGAGCCCTGCTCGGAGAGGACCGCTATGCCGCGCAAGCCGTGGACATGTTCTTCTGCTTTCTCGGCACCGTGGCGGGCGATCTCGCCCTGACCTTGGCCGCTCGGGGCGGGATTTACTTGGCGGGCGGGATCTTGCCGCAAGTCGCCGAGGCGCTGGCGGGATCGCGTTTTCGCGAACGCTTTGTCGACAAAGGACGGTATCGGCGTTACTTAGAAACCTTGCCGACCTATCTCCTCACCCATCCCTTTCCCGCCTTGCTCGGGCTGCGGGCTCTGGTTCGCTTCGGCGCCTTCGCGATCGATCGTGCCGATCAACAAAACGCCGCGTCTTAGCCGTGAGCGCAAGGATTCAGTCATCCCCGGCGCCACGATCGCCGACGTGCTCTCCCTTGACAATGGTGATCCGTTTATCGACGATGATGAATTCGCCATCGATGATCCCTGGGCCGCCGGATTTTTTCATTCGGCGTTTGATCCACCAAAAGCGCATTCCGAGGATCGCCCCCAGCACTAGAAAAACGCTTACAAAAAGCGCAAAGAAAAAACCCGCGAAGAGGATCGTGATTACAAAGGCCGGAACCAAGAGCAGGGCGGCGAGCCATGGGCTGCCGCGGATCTTTTCATGCAGATTGCTCATGGCGATGTGAAGGTGGCGAAACCAAAGTCGATCCGACGACGGCTATCGATTCATGCGAAGCTCGCCGCAGTATGCATTAAAGATCTGGTCAGCACCATAGGCGTTACACGCGGGCGGCGGGGCAGGGGAGTCGCTTGATAAAAAAGGTGGCACATCCTTGTGCCAAAATGAGCCGCATGTCGCGGCGGGGGAGGAGGCAATCGCGTTACCCGCGATTAAGTGGATAACGAATTGGTTCGTAGACTACCGAATGATGCGCGTAAAAATCGCGGTAATATGTCACAAAAGTTCTGTGACATATTCACGAAATGGGCGATGGCTTAGGCCGGCGGCGCGGATGCGCTATGTTGGTCGCGGCCGTGCATGAGCCGGTTCAGCCAGGGCGCGATCAGCCACAGAAGAATTCCGGCGGCACAGGAGCTTACGACCAGGATCAGGAAAAAGTCCGCTTGGCCGCCTAGGATCGTCACGACGCGGCCCTCGCGAAAAGCATCGAGCATGCCCGCGAAATAGCCGGCCGCGAGATTGGCTGCAAAGTTGGCCAAGAACCACACCCCCATCAACATCGAGGCATACTTGAGCGGTGCGATGCGAGTGACGAGGGCGAGGCCCACGG
>JBOIDH010000042.1:0-10790 GCA_050740495.1 Gammaproteobacteria bacterium
TCGGCCAACGGCGCGGCCAACGGCATCGTGCTGAACAACTACCCCACCGGCAGCACCTTCGCGGTGACCGGTACCGGCACGCCGGGCTCGGGCGGTACGATCCAGAGCACGACGGGTCCGGGGATCCTCTTGACAAACGCGGCCGGCATCAGCCTGGCGAGGATGATCATCCAAAACGGCGCCGACGATGGCATCCGGGGCACCACGGTGACGGGATTCACGCTCACGAACAGCACCCTCCAGAACAACGGCAACGCGATCGGGCCCTTCAACGCCGGGGATAATGGGCTCGACTTCACCAATCTCGTGGGAACGGCGAGCATCACCAGCTCGACGATCACGGGGTCCTTCCACAACAACGTCATCATTCGAAACAGCACCGGCACCCTGAGCGGGCTGACGGTGACCGGCGCCACCATCAGCAACAACGTCTCGGCGACGGATGGAGACGGCTTCCTGTTCGAGGCCTCGGGGACGGCCAACATGTCGGTCAACGTCTCGGGCAGCACCTTCTCCGCTCACCAGGGCGATCACTTCCAGGCCGCGGCCTTGAACAGCGGCGTGCTCAACGTCGTCTTCTCGGGGAATACCCTGAGCGGGGGGCATGCCTTCGCGCTCGGCCAAGGGATCACGATCAACGCGGCCACCGGCGTGCCGGGTTACCTCGGCTCCGTGAGCTATGACCTCGCCGGCAACACCATCAACGGGGCCATCTCCAACGCCATCTTCGTCGGCCTGGGGACCTCGGCGGCGAGCTCCAGCATGATCGGCAAGATCCGGAACAACATCATCGGGACCTCCGGTGTCGCGCTCTCCTGCTCCACACAGGCGAACGGCGTCTACGTCGACGCGCGCGGCAACGGCACGTTTACCTCTGCGGTAACCGGCAACGTCATCCGCCAGTGCTTCGACCGCGGCATCCTGAGCGAGGCCGGCGACGGTGACAGCGTGCTCAACCTGACGGTGACCGGCAACACCATCGACCAGCAGGTCGGAGCCCTCGCCCGTGAGGCCATCCAGACGAACCACGGGATCACCTCGACGAACGTGTTCGGCAACGTGGACAACAACGTGGTCTGTGTGCAGCTCGGCGGCGCGGGCGCGCTCGCGAACACCTTCAGCCACGGTAGCGGAGCGCCCGACGATTTCCGTCTGCGCAAGCGCTTCGAGGCCACCGTGCGGCTTCCCGGCTATGCCGGGAACACCGGCCAGGACGCGGGTTCGTTAAATCAAGTCGTCGGCTTCATCCGGGGTCAGAACACCGGCAGCGCCGGCGAGCCTGGGAGCGCGTCTGCAAGCGGCGTGGGTGGCGGCTACACCAACACCACCGGCGGTGCGGCCTGCCCGCTGCCACCGTAGCGGGGTAGTATGCGGCGAGTGCGTTGGCGCGCGGCGGACCGGGTCTTTCGACAACCTTCGTGAGGTACGAGTAAGGAGATATCCATGGCAGAACCTTTCTTGTCCGAGATCCGGATCATGAGCTTCGCCTATGCGCCGAAGGGCTGGGCGATGTGCAACGGCCAGCTCTTACCCATCAACCAGAACCAGGCGCTCTTCTCGCTCTTGGGCACGACCTTCGGAGGGGACGGCCGTGTGAACTTCGCCCTCCCGGACCTGCGGGCCCGGACGCCGATCCATGTCGGGAGCGGCCACACGCTGGGGGAGCGGGGTGGGGAACAGGCCCATACCCTCTCGATCGCGGAGCTGCCGACACATACCCACGTTGCCATGGCGTCGCCGACGAACGCCAACTCCCCCGCCCCGCTGGGTGCGGTCCTCGGGGGAGCATTGAATACCTACCGGGGACCGGACAGCCTGGTATCGCTCAATCCGGGGTCCGTCACCAACACTGGCGGGAGTCAAGCGCATTTGAACATGCAGCC
This sequence comes from Gammaproteobacteria bacterium, assembly GCA_050740495.1. Taxonomy (GTDB): domain Bacteria; phylum Pseudomonadota; class Gammaproteobacteria; order JACCXJ01; family JACCXJ01; genus USCg-Taylor. Next base: position 1,884 of record JBOIDH010000042.1, read on the forward strand.
GTTCCTGACGTTGACGTTCTGCATCGCCTTGCAGGGCATCTTCCCGTCACCGAACTAGAGGAGGGAGCACATGGCACAACCTTACGTCGGTGAGATCCGCATGTTCGCGGGCAACTTCGCCCCCGCCGGTTGGATGTTTTGCGAGGGGCAGCTCTTGCCCATCTCGGAGAACGAAACGCTTTTTAACCTGATCGGGACGACCTATGGAGGCGACGGGCAGTCCACCTTCGCTTTACCCGACCTGCGCGGGCGCATCCCGATCCATCAGGGCAACGGCTCTTTGTTGGCCGAGACTGGTGGGGCGGAGGAGATCACGCTTACGGTCAATCAGATCCCCGCGCACAGCCATCCGCTCCTGGCCTCGACAGGCCCCGCCAGCTCGAACACCCCTGTAGGGAACGTGCCGGCCGAGACAACGGTGATCAATCTTTATATCGAAGACGCGCCGAATAGTAACCTGAGCCCCTTGGCGGTCTCGCCGGCGGGCGGAAGTCAACCGCACACCAACTTTCAACCCTACCTCTGCGTCGATTTCATCATTTCCCTGTTCGGCATCTTTCCGCCGCCTAGCTGATAGGAGATAGTCATGGCTGACCCGTTTGTTGCTGAAATCAGAATCTTTCCCTTCAACTTTGCGCCCAAGGGTTGGGCATGGTGTGATGGGCAGCTCATGCCGCTGTCGCAGAACACGGCGCTGTTCTCGTTGCTGGGGACGACCTATGGGGGAAATGGCAAGTCAAACTTCGGGCTTCCCGATCTTCAGGGTCGCGCGCCGATGCACCCAGGGCAGGGTTCTGGACTTTCGCTACACGATCTAGGCGAGACCGGGGGCTCCGATACGGTGACGCTTCTCGAGTCCGAGATCCCGGCTCACACGCACGCGATGCGCGCATCATCCGACGACGGGGATCTCAAGAGTCCGACGCCGACTCGTTCACTGGCTCGCTCCATCGGTGGGTTCGCCTACCAGTCCACCACGACCGGGCTGCAAGCAATGGCGCCGGAGGCCCTCCCCCCATCCGGCGGCGACCAGCCCCACAACAACTTGCAGCCGTACCTGACCTTCTACTTCTGCATCGCGCTACAGGGGGTCTTCCCGCCGAGATCGTAGGACAGCGCTCGGCGACCATCGTATTATCTCGGTCCGGCGGGCAGACAGGCGGGAACGACGAAGATACTTCCATGAATATGCCAAGCAATTTAGATGATCCGATCGACTACTCGGATATTCCGAAACAGACCACTGAGCAAATACGGCAGTTCAAGCCGATGCAGGACGCCAGTCCCGCCCTCTACCGGAAAATGCAAACGGCCCATATGGGCAAGACCGTGATCACGATTCAGCTGGACAACGAGGTGCTCGATTGGTTTCGCAATCACGTCATCCAGGCGGATGGAGGTAATTATCAGGCCCTGATTAACGACGCGCTAAGAGAATATATACGCGGCACGGACCTCAAGGCGACATTGCGGCAGATCATCCGTGAGGAGATGAAAGCCGCGGGTTAATTGCAACATGCCCCCTTCCATTCAGACGCGCAAAAGACACCGCCTGACGGTGCATGATTTCCACCGCATGGGCGAGGCGGGCATCCTGCCGGCCGAAGGCCGGATGGAGCTCATCCAAGGGGAGATCATCGACATGGCACCGATCGGAAGCCGGCACGCGGCTATCGTTAACCGTGCCAACCTGTTGTTCGTCCAGGCAATGGCTGGACGCGCTATAGTCTCCGTCCAGAACCCCATCATCCTCGGCGAGCACTCCGAGCCCGAGCCGGATCTGGCGCTCATCCAACTACGGGACGATTTCTACGCGCTTGCTCTGCCGCGCGCGGACGAGGTGCTCCTGATCGTCGAGGTCGCGGATACCACCCTGCGCTACGACCGCGAGATCAAGATCCCGCTCTACGCCCGCCACGGCATCCCGGAGGTGTTGATCATCGACGTAGAAGGCCGGACGCTGACGGTATTCGACACACCCGCTGACGGACGGTACCGCGACGAGCACCGCGTGCAGCCCTTGAGCGGGCTCGTGCCCAAGGCGCTGCCGGGTGTCGAGGTCGATCTATCGCGGCTCTTCTGAAGCGAGTGGATGATACCGGACCTGCGGGGCCGGACCATGACCCTCGGCTTCCGTCCCATCGGTCCCGGCGACCAGGCCTTCCTCCTTGAGGTCTATGCCGGCACCCGCCGGGAGGAGCTGGCACTGACGGATTGGGACGAAAGTAAAAAGGCGCGTTTCCTCCAGATGCAGTTCACCGCCCAGCACCAGTACTACCAAGACTACTATACCGAGACCGACTTTCTCATCATTCTCCTGGATGAGCTTCCCGTCGGACGCCTCTACCTCGCCCGCTGGCCGGGTGAGATCCGTATCGTAGACCTCGCCCTCCTGCCGGCCCATAGAAATGCGGGGATCGGCACGCGGATATTATCGGACCTGCTAGCCGAAGCGGGGCGCGCCGGTAAGCCGGTCCGTATCCATGTGGAAAAGCTCAATCCCGCCCAACGGCTCTATGAACGCCTGGGGTTTACCCGAATCGCCGACAAGGGGGTCTATTGGTTCCTGGAATGGGCGCCCTATTAGTAGCCGCGCAAGCTCAGGTAAAAATTGCCTCGTAGCGCATGCCCTCCGCGTCGACGCCGATGGGTACCAGAAAGATATCTAACACCCCTAAGCGCCGATGCTCTACCGGGTAGATCTTCTGGATGAGCACGGGCGCCTTGGGTCCGCGGAACACCAGTGAGAACGGCTCCCGCTCGGCACGGGGGTGTTTATGACCGAGACTATTGACCTCTACGAGCTCCATTTCGATGGACCCCGCAATGACAAATCCCTCGTTGAGGCAATCAGTCCAAATCTCTTTGGTCAGCGTCTCCAACATACGGCGATGGACGGTTGTTATAAGTTTTAATCCGCGCTCGCGTGCTAGCGCTGATGGCAAGAGTAGCCGCTTTTCAATCGCCTGAAAATGGGGCTCTTCAGGCGGGCTATCCCATCTCTAGAAAAGCATCACGGATTCGATCGCAGGCCCATTTCAATTCGCGCTCGGTGATGATGAGCGGCGGAGCCAGGCGAATCACGCTGTCGCGGGTATCTCTGGTGAGGATGCCGTGGGAGGCGAGCCGCAGACACAGATCCCGTGCCGAAAAGCGCCCGGTATCGATCTCGACGCCGATGAATAAACCCTTGCCGCGCACCGCGCGAATATAGGGGCTTTGCAGGGTGCGCAAACGCCCGAGAAAGTATTCTCCCAGCCCGGCGGCGCGCTCCGCCAGACGCTCCTCAACCAGCACGTTAAGCGCTTCGAGGCCAACCGCCGCGGCGAGCGGGTTACCCCCGAACGTGCTGCCGTGGCTCCCCGGCGTGAAGACCGCCATCACCTCGCGCCGGGCAAGGAACATCGATACCGGCAGGAAACCGCCCCCGAGCGCTTTACCGAGTGTGATCCCATCGGGTTGGACGCCCTCGTGCTGGCAGGCGAGCACGCGACCGGTGCGTCCGAGTCCGGTTTGGATCTCATCGCAGAGTAGCAACACGTTGTGGGCACGGCAAAGCTCCGCGCAATGCTTGAGATAACCCGCGGGCGGGACGATGATCCCGGCTTCGCCCTGGATCGGTTCGACCAAAAACGCCGCCGTGCGGGGATTGATGGCACGCGCGAGCGCCTCGGCATCCCCGTACGGGATGCGCACGAAGCCCCCGGGAAAAGGTCCGAAGTGCTGCCTATAATCGCGTTCGGAGGAGAGTCCCACGAGGGTGATGGTACGGCCGTGAAAATTGCCGTCACAGACGATGATCTCGGCACGATCCTCGGCCACGCCCTTGACCTCGTAAGCCCAGCGCCGCGCGGCCTTCAACGCCGTCTCCACCGCCTCGGCCCCGGTATTCATGGGCAAGCCCATGGCGAGTCCGCTAAGCTCGCAGGCGCGCCGCACGAAGGGCGCGAGCACCTCGGTGTGAAAGGCCCGTGACACGACCGCCAGCCGTGCCGCTTGCTCGCCTAGGACCTTGAGCAGCCGCGGGTGCGCGTGGCCGAAACTGACCGCCGAGTAGGCGCTCATCATGTCGAGATAGCGGTTGCCGCGCTCATCCCACACATAGCATCCCTCCCCGCGCGTCAACACCACCGGCAGCGGCCGGTAGTTATGCGCACAGTATGCGCGCTCCAGTTCGATGACCGATGGCATATGCTTACCTCCTCCAACAGGCCGCCAAGAGGTCAATAACCAGCCGGGCGGTCTTGTCCTCGCGGTCATGCAAGGGGTTCAACTCGGCGATTTCGGCCAATACGGGTTGCGGCGCCAGCCGTCGAAGGCTTTCCACTAGATCGACCCCCCGCAGGCCATTAGGCACCGGGGTACCGACCCCGGGCGCGTCCGTGGGGTCAACTGCATCGAGATCGATGCTAAGCCCGACGGCGGCGGCGCGGCGGGAGGCGATCGCGAAGGCCTCGCCCAGGCTCCGCTTAAGGCCCCGCGCCCGCACTTCGTCCATCGTGATCACCCGCACCCCAAGGCGGTGCAGCAATTCCGCCTCCTCGGGCTCGTAGCTGCGTACGCCCACGAGACAGATGTTCTCGGGGCGCAGCTTGGCGCCAGGGTAGAGCAGATCCCTAAGCTCAGGCGGCCCGACGCCTAGGAGGATGGCGAGCGGCATCCCGTGCAGGGCGCCGCTCGGGCTGGTCGCGGGAGTATGACTGTCCATATGGGCATCGATCCAAACGAGGCCCAGGGGCCCGCGCAACGCGGATGCAGCCGCGCTCCAGCTCGCTATCGCGCAGGAATGATCCCCGCCAATCACCGCGACACGCCGGCCGCCGTGCAGCGCGTGCCCGACAGCGGCGGCCAGGTCCTCGCAATATACTTTGATTTTTTTGATGCTTTCCGTGCCGGCGCGGAGCGTGGGCCGATGCACGATGTCGGCCCAGACCGCTTTGAGGCCGTGGTCACCCAATTGGCTGGTAAGGCCGTATTCCCGCAACGCGTCAGGGCCTAAGCCACAGCCCGGATCGGCGGCGCCGATCCCCGAAGCCGCGCCAATAACGCGTAGCTCGGTAGCGGCGTGCGGGACTGCTTGGGTCGAACCAAGCAAAGCCTCGCCAGAGATTCGATCCTCTAGGATATGTAAAGCCATACATAGATCGCAGTTGATGCCGAGTGATTAAACTCTCCGCTTTAGACCATTGCCGCTTTGGTTTGGTTTGATGCTAGGCCGGCGCGCGGGCACCTTGGCGCTACCACCGCGTCTAAAGGGTATAAACCCTGCCTCTTCGGTATCGAAATGATGAACTTCTTGAACGCATTGGGAATTGCGGAGGTCAACCCGGGATCCTGCACGGGGCCGGGCCAGTGGTCGAGCAAGACGGACGCGGGCGTCTTATCGTCGTATGCACCTGCCACGGGAGAAATCATCGCGAGCGTCTACGAATCCACCGTCGCTGACTATGAAACGGTGCTCGAACGCTCGCGGAGCGCCTTCCATAAGTGGCGCCGGGTCCCGGCGCCGCGCCGCGGCCAGCTCATACGCCGGCTCGGTGATGCGCTGCGTGCGCACCAGGAGGCGTTAAGCGGTCTCATCGCCTTGGAGTCCGGCAAGATCAAGGCCGAGGCCGCGGGTGAGGTGCAGGAGATGATCGACATCGCTGAGCTCGCCGTGGGGCAATCGCGAATGCTGTATGGATGCACCATGCACTCGGAGCGGCCCCGGCACCGACTTTATGAACAGTGGCACCCGCTCGGCGCCGTCGGGGTGATCACCGCCTTCAATTTCCCCGTCGCGGTCTGGGCATGGAATGCCTTTGTCGCAGCCGTGGCCGGGAACACGGTCATTTGGAAGCCCTCCCCGCGCACTCCGCTCGCGGCCGTCGCGGTTCAGCGCCTGTGCAACCGGGTGATGGAAGAGGCGGGCACCACAGGCATCTTTTCGCTCTTCGTGACGCGCGACAATGAGCTCGCTGAGCGTCTGGTGCGCGACCGGCGCGTGCCGCTTATTTCATTCACCGGGTCGACGGCCGTCGGGCGGCGGGTCGGGGAGATCGTCGCCGCGCGCCTTGGGCGGAGCCTCTTGGAGCTCTCAGGCAATAACGCCGTGATCGTGGATGAAAGCGCCGATCTTGACCTCGCCGTGCGCGCGATTGTGTTCGGAGCGATAGGGACTGCCGGGCAACGCTGCACCTCCACGCGCCGGTTGATTGTGCACGAAGGTCTCTACCAGACCATCGTCGAACATTTGATCGCAGCCTACCGTCAGATCCGCATCGGTTTGCCGCTAGACCCCGAGGTCGTGATGGGCCCCCTCATCAGCGCCGAGGCGGTGGCGGCATTCTCTCGCGCCCTACGTGAAGCCGAAGAGTCGGGCGGCGAGATCCTGTACGGCGGTCAGGTCATCGAGGGTCCGGGTCATTACGTGCAACCGACGCTGGTGCGGGCGCAAAACCACTGGCCGGTCGTCCAGCGAGAGACTTTTGCGCCGATTCTTTACCTCATGACCTTTAAAGACTTCGAGGACGCCATCGCGATCAACAACGACGCCCCGCAGGGTTTATCCTCGGCGCTATTTACCAATGACCTCTGCCGCGCCGAGCGTTATCTCGCCGCCGCCGGATCGGACTGCGGGATCGCCAATGTCAATGTCGGCACCTCCGGCGCGGAGATTGGCGGCGCCTTCGGCGGAGAGAAAGACACGGGCGGGGGGCGCGAGGCCGGATCCGATGCCTGGAAATGCTATATGCGCCGCCAGACCAATACGATTAACTGGGGGACCGAGCTTCCCCTGGCCCAAGGGATCAGCTTCACCACCTACAAACCTTAATTCGCCGTTCAGAGAACCGCGGCCACCTCTCGCCTCGCCAGACGATTCAGGAGATCACTCCGGTTACTCATTTTGAAAGCCCGACAAGAACATCGTGAAAAACCAGCATTTTGACGTGGTCGTTGTGGGTGGAGGTTGCGTGGGCGTCGCCACAGCCTACAGGCTTAACGTCCGGCACCCGAACCTGGCGGTGGCTGTACTCGAAAAAGAAGATAGGCTAGCAGCCCACCAAACCGGCCGCAACTCGGGTGTTATCCACTCTGGCATCTATTACAAACCCGGCTCCCGTAGAGCAAGACAATGCGTCGAAGGCCGCCGAGAGTTAGTAGCCTTCGCTAAAGAGCATAAAATTGCCCACGACATTTGCGGGAAAATCATCGTGGCTACCCACGAGAAAGAATTAGCTTTCCTGAACAAGCTGTTTGCAAACGGGCAAGCTAATGGCGTGGAAAACATCGAGTTGATCGATGCGAAGCGAATCAGAGAAATCGAGCCTTTCGTCGAAGGCATCGCCGGTATCTGGGTAGGTTGTACGGGTATCATCGATTTCGCGGCGTTAACGGTTAAGCTTAGCGAACTGCTGCAACAGCAGTTTAGCGATAGCAAGATCTTTTTAGGAACTGAAGCGAGAAGCTTTGTTCCCCACCACGACTCTACCGAGATTATAACTAACCGCGGCACGTTCAACGCGGGTCATGTCGTAATCTGCGCGGGACTCCAAAGCGACCGCATCGCCCACGAAAATGAAGCGAAAAGCAACGTGCGTATCTTGGGTTTTCGCGGGGATTATTACGACCTTACAGAGAAAGGAGTACACAAGGTACGCAATCTTGTTTACCCAGTGCCCGACCCGAGGTTCCCCTTTCTCGGCGTGCATTTTACTCGTATGATCCGAGGTGGTGTGGAGTGCGGGCCCAACGCAGTGCTTGTATTCAAGCGCGAGGGCTACACAAAAACGGCATTTAGTCTCCAGGATACCTCCGATGCTCTCTTGTTCGGTGGTACATGGAAATTTGTTAGGAAACATTGGCGCTTTGGTCTCGATGAATACCGTGGCGCGTTTTCTAAATCATATTTCCTGGAGCGTCTGCGCAAGCTTATTCCGGCGCTCGAAAGCGATGACATCGTGGCGAGCCGTTGCGGCGTGCGCGCGACAGCCCTTGGGCCAGACGGTGAAATAATCGACGATTTTATATTCGAATTCTACAAAAACGCCATTCACGTAATAAACGCACCCTCACCCGCCGCGACGGCGTGCCTGGCCATTGGTCGAGTTGTTGAAGAAATGGCGACGGAACGGTTCGGTTTGAACGGTCGCTAGTATGGCTCCCATCAGAAGCCCCTGACCACAATCAGGGAATATTGAAGGTATTTTCGCGCAGTTGTGAAACAGTGCAAGAATAAACGTATGACACGGTAATGATTATAACCATCAGATACCCGGTGAATTAGGTTGCTGCTGAAAAGTCGCTAACCGCTTCTGTATGTATAACGCATTCACAATTGACGTCGAAGACTACTATCACGTACAGGCTTTTGCTCGCGTAATAAGCAAGAGCACGTGGGACACCTACGAATCTAGAGTGGCTAACAACACCCGTGTTTTACTCGATTTACTCGATGCTCACTCGGTGAAAGCCACCTTCTTCATACTCGGATGGGTGGCAAAACGCCACCCGGAATTGGTTCGCGAAATTGCCACCGGCGGACACGAAATCGCTTCCCATGGAATGAGTCACGTATTAGTGTACACCCAATCCAAGCAGGAGTTTCGCGACGAAACACAATGCAGCAAAGCGTTACTGGAAGACCTGTGTCAGCAGCACGTAATCGGATATCGCGCAGCAACCTATTCTATTACGCGCGCCTCGTTGTGGGCCCTCGATATCATTTATGAAGCCGGCTTCAAATACGATTCCAGTATAGTCCCGATTCGGCATGACAGCTATGGTATACCGGAAGCTTACCCGTTCCCGAGCCAGCTCCGTACCCCGGCAGGTTTCGACATCATTGAGTTTCCGGTTTCTGTGTTCACCTATAAGAAATTGAAAGTTCCCGTTGCCGGCGGCGGTTACTTTCGTCTATTCCCTTAC
>JBOIDH010000043.1:0-10789 GCA_050740495.1 Gammaproteobacteria bacterium
ATTGGGCGGCCCGTCGGGAAAGCCGTTATGTCTGCATCTGCAACGTGCATTCGGTGGTCACTGCCTCGCGGGATGCAGAGTTCAGCCGCGTGGTGAACGACGCGGACATGGCTACCCCGGATGGCGCACCGGTGGCGTGGATGTTGCGCCGTCTTGGGTTTGCGGGACAGGCGCGCATCAGCGGCCCGGATTTGATGTGGAAGTACTGCGAGGCGGCGGCACGCGGAAGTGAATCCGTTTTTTTCTATGGAAGCACCGACACGACGCTGGCTCTACTGTCGCAAAAGCTAGAAGTGAAATTTCCGGGACTGCGGATCGCGGGCACATATTCGCCACCGTTTCGCCAACTAAGCGAGGCTGAAGACCAGGAAATTGTCGATTCCCTCAACCGGTCCGGCGCCGGTGTTGTGTTTGTCGGACTTGGCTGTCCGAAGCAGGAGAAATGGATGGCGGCACACCGCGGACGAATTCGTGCGGTCATGATCGGCGTAGGGGCCGCGTTCGATTATCACGCCGACACCGTCAAGCGTGCGCCCCTATGGATGCAGCACAACGGACTCGAATGGCTGCATCGCCTTCTGTCCGAGCCGCGGCGGCTGTGGAAGCGTTATCTGGCGACCAATGCTCTTTTCGTTCTGTACGCAGTCCGCCAATTGATTCTCGGGCGCGCGGCAGGTCGGTGAAGTGTTGCTCGTCAGGCCATCTATCTGGCACTGGGCGTATTGGCCGACGGCACGCGCGGCATTCTGGCCTTGTGTCGGCTTGTTCATTCGGACCTATGCCTTGAGACCTAACTTTGATTAGTAATTGCAGCCCGGAGGCTTGGGGGATGGTTCAAGGCACTACGGATATGGTCTGCGAGACGCAGGGTCAGCGCGACAATGGTTATCGTTGGGTGATTCGCTGCGCCAGTCGGAAAGACGGAACTGCCTGCGATATACAGATTGCTCATGTCGTGGACTCGACAGTTGCGGTCCACGACGCCGTGAGTAGGCGAGTCATGCATGCGGGTAGTTCCCATGTGATGCCAGCTACCCTCGAGGTCGTCAGGCCAGCAACCTTCTTCAAGTGGAGGATCGGCGGAGACTTCTGCCACGCCGTTCTGCGTCAGTTCTTCCGCGATTATCTGCAGGGTCCGGTTGTAGGTCCTTCGTTCCAGTTCGCCGAGTCGCCAGTCGACGCGCACTCGCTTCATGCCGAGGCGGTCCCTTTCGGTTGAAAGCGACACCCGACTCTCGCGGTCTGGTGCCGGCTCTAGAATTGTCTGAAGCTTCACGTCCCTGACCAAGGAGCGCAGCCTAATCAGGCGAGTTAGGCCGTAGCTGAGTGTGTTCACAGGATGGCTAGCCATTGCCTTGAGGTCGGCGCCGAACTTCCAGTGCGGCTGTCCCCGTCCGAGCAAGGCCTGCTTGCGGCGATACATTGCTTTTGCGCCCTCGCTGCCTTCGCCCAGAAAGGCGGACGAAAACCAGACACGGGAATTGAGCAGGCCTTCCTTGCTCAGAACCTGCGGCTCTAGCGCCAACTGCGAGGCGATCCGGGTGCCAAGCGCGGCAACAGCTGACTTCTTGCGATGGTGGAACTTGATGTCATAAAGGTGATTTCTTGCCCAGTCCGCTCTGAAGCGGACGCTACCTGAAAGCAAGCGGGGATGGTCCATGAAGTAGCGCCCCACCAGCCCGTGGCCGTTCCCGAGCCCGGCAGGCTGAACCTGGTTCGAGACCAGCATTAGACGCGCATTTTCGATACCCCCGGTAGCAAGGACGAAGAGTGTGGCCGAGACGTATAAGGTGTGGCCTTCAAGTGTCCTGACTTGGACTCGCATCACGTTGCGTCCGAAGCCGTCGGTTTCAATATTGGTGACATTGGCGTGGAGAAAGACGCGAATTCGTCCTGCCCGTTGCAAGTCATGCCGGTAAGCGCTACCGAAGCGTGTGGGTGGGCTGAACTGTGAAATAACATCTCGGACTTTGCCGCTTACCAGTGGCATCCTGCGCGCAAGTGGATTGCTAATAGCGGACTCCCAAAACGCGGGGTCGAAGTTTAGGGGACCCAGCTGCAGCACGGAGTGACTTTGCTCGTAATAGGGCGCCAATTCCTCCAGGCTAAAAGGCCAGCCGCTATTGGGAACCCAGGCCCGTTTCTCAAAGTCCCACGGGTCCCAAGCCGAACACCAACCGCCCCAGCCGCCACTGCTACCTCCCAGAAAACGCATGCGGTAACCATCGGCGAAGTTATAGGGCAGTCCAACGTTCTCTCCTCGGTAGAGGTCCCTGGTCGCCTCGTCGGCGACGAAGCCGCCACTCTCCAGGATTGTGACCTCGATGCCTTCTTTCGCCAGTTCGAGGGCAAGGGTTATGCCGGCTACGCCTGCGCCAATAATGCAGACGGTGCTGCGCAACTCAGCTCCCTCTGACATACGCCGAGTGTCAATGAACATGATCCCCCGTTCCTGGAACTGGACGACGAACTACTCTTCGCTACGCTGTGCCGCAGCATAGGGCTCGTGAGCCTAACATTTACAATATGGCCGGTGTTTACCGAGGCCTAATAGTATAGTGCCATTCTCCGTGGAATTGGTGGCGCCGAATGGCAATCGCCGCGAGTTGTTCGTCCGATATAAGAATTTGGCATCGAGGAGCTTTCGTGGGGTGCCATCGGGTTTCGTGGCGTCATACCGTAGCTTACCTCGGAACCCAATTACCGCGGCGACGGTTTCAGCGAGTTCAGTGATGGTCGCGTCCTCGCCGCAGCCGATGTTGATCAGATTAGCGCCCGCCCGCAGAGCAGGCGGTCATAGGTCGCGTTGTCAAGCAAGGCGAGTATGACGCAAGCTTCGGCCAGGCCGTCGACGTGCAGGAATTCGCGCCGGGTTGAGTAATCCTTCCAACGTTTGGGTTAGCGTGGGTCCGCGTCACGCGCGACGGCCGCCGGGTCATGGGTACTTTGCTCTATCTCCGCGACCATGACTTTCCGAAGGCCTTTTCAAAAATCGGCGCATGGTGTACTTTGTCAAATGCAAAGAAGTCACGGTGGAAGATTCTGGGGCCCGCGGGTGAGTCGTGAGGCGGAGCCGACGGAGGACGAGCGCGGCGCCTACGCTCGCCTGGTGGCGCTGCGTCCGGCGCCGGCCCGGGTCGAGATCGTGGGGCCCTTGAGGCCCCCGGGGCCGATGGGAAGCCTATGAGTTTGGAGGTGCGGAGCTTCCGCACATTGGATTAGGAGCACAGCCAGAAGGAAACCATGAGAGCGTCATTCGTTTCGCCCGGCATTTGCCTCGCCGCAGTGGTGGCCACGGCCCACGGTCAGCCCGATCAGATCGGCCAGTGGGGGCCATCGACGAACTTGCAGATCGTCGCGGTGCACCTGCACGTACTCCCCACCGGCAAGGTCATGTACTCCTCGTACGGCGACGACGCGCGCACGTGGGACCCCGCGAGCGGCACGATCAGTCTCCTGCCGCAAGTGGGGTACAACATCTTCTGCACCGGTCACTCGTTGCTGCCCGGTCGAGCGCCGAGATCGGGTGAATGTCCAATTGATGCCGCGACGCTCGACATTGCGGCGGTGTTGCCAAGCGGCCACTTCGGCGCTCAAGGTGGCGCGATCCTGAATGCGTCGATCCAGTCCGATCTCGATCTCCGCCATGTTAAGCCAGCTCGCATGTTTGGGCGTGTAGTGGAAGACGACCTCCGGACCCATGAGCTACTCGAAGCTGGATCGGAAGTGGGTATTGAGGTTGTCGAGCACCAGATGCACGGACGTGGCGGACGCATAGACCGGCTCGACCAGATGACGCACGAAGTCGGCGAATCGGTCTTGGTGCGCCGCGCGGTGACTTCCACGAAGCGCTGATGGCCTTTGGGCTCCACCGCCACGAACAGGTTGCAGGTGCCTTTTCGGACATTCCGCTCGGTCCCGCCCGGCGCTAAGGGATCGGATTTTCGCATTCCGGGGGCAGTCGCTCGCGCGCCAGCGTCTTTTGCTTTTCAGCGTTCCTTCGCGCCTCCTCTGTAAACCACCATGCCAGAGTCCTGTCGCAGCCCTCACCCGCGGGCACGGGCGCTTGCTGAGCGCAACTTGGACTGTCCGCGGGACATTTCAAGCGCAGATGAAAATGATCATGATGGCCCCACCAGGGCCGGATCTTTTGCAACCACAGAAAGTTTTCAGGGCTGCGTATGCTCAATTGGCAGAGATGACGTTTTATCGCCGCGTGCACGAAGATGCGATCGACGCCCTCGATTTCCGCGGCGAACTTGAGCACTTGCCAGGGAAAATCGGATCGCACGGGGACAAAGGAAGGCGCCGTCAGGGTCTCCCGTTCGCGAGGGGTCAAGGCACGGTCCCGCGCGAAGGCGGGCATCCAAAACCATATATCCGCATCGATCCCGGTTTGATGGCTGCGATGACCGGAGGGCATCGGGCCTCCCCGCGCTTGGCTCAGATCACCGATGAGTAGAACCCCATCGGTCGCCTTATGCACGCGGCGGCTCAAGGTCTCAATCGCCCGCACCAGCGCGGGATGGCCGAACCCTCGCCGCCGGCTCGGGCGCATGCGCTGGTAGCCCGCGCCGGCCAGCGGTAGTTCTTCGGCGCCCGCGAGGCAGCCCGCCTGAACGCCCCCGATAGCACGGGCTGGCGGCGCCGTGGGATGTGTCATCATTGCCCAACGGGTGTCAAGATCCCGCGCCGGTAGGCCTTCACTCATCGCCGCATACGCGCCAAAAACCAAACTCAATACCACCCGTACCTGAACTCCATCGGTTAAACCCTGAATTTTTCGCGGCTCTTCTGCAGAATTTGTGGGTCAGTGGAGAGACGATCTGGCAATGATCGCATGATAGTCTGGGTCCGTTTGCGCCTGGTCACGAGCTTACGGGTTCGAGATTTCGAGGCAAGGCGGGTTAACTCCCTCTCCCTCCGGGAGTGTATAGACCGGAGTCAAGGGTAACAGGTGTTCGGGGACATGGGTAACACGTCGATGACAGCCCTGGCTCCGGTTCTTTAGACAGAAGTTCTTGAAACGATAAGTGATAGAACTAGGCCCGGGAAATCGGTTGAAGCAACGGTTTTGGGGGAACCCGAGGGTAGGGGTCGCCTCGTTGCGTTGCTCGTGGACGTTTTATACGCGGTCGGTTTTTCACCGGCAATGACCAAAACCTCCAATTCGATGGTGGCCAGCATGCCGAGCAGGTCTCGAACGACTTGCAGAGGACTGAATATCTCAAGGTATTGGGGTATCGCGTGATTCGATTTTGGAATCATGAAGTGCTTGGAGATCCTGACGCGTTGTTGCAGAATATTCGCGCTGCCTTGGTTGAGATCCCCTCACCCCCGCCCTCTCCCGGTGGGAGAGGGAGTTAACGGAATACCCATAGATTCTGCCGAAGAGCCAAGATAATTAAGCGGGAGAGCCAACAATGACGCAACCCGTCCAAATCACGGTCACTGGGGCCGCCGGCCAGATCGGTTACGCATTGCTGTTTCGTATCGCCGCCGGAGAGATGCTGGGAACAGCGCAGAGGATAAGCTTGCGGTTACTGGAAATCACGCCCGCCTTGAAGGCGTTGGAAGGGGTCGTGATGGAGCTGATGGACTGCGCGTTTCCGCTCCTCGATGACGTCGTCATTACCGACGATCCCAAGGTCGCGTTTCAGGAAACCGCCTATGCCTTGCTCGTGGGCGCCAGATCCCGTGGTCCCGGCATGGAGCGCAGCGATCTGCTCGCCGCGAACGGTGGGATCTTCCAGATACAAGGCCGGGCCCTCAATGAGCACGCAGAGCGAGAGGTCAAGGTACTGGTGGTCGGTAATCCCGCGAACACCAACGCCTTAACGGCAATGCGCAGCGCTCCAGACATCAATGCGCAGAACTTCTCGGCGCTGACGCGCTTGGATCACAATCGGGCCATCGCCCAGTTAGCGCAAAAGGCCGGCTGCAAGGTCACGGATATCAAGAAACTAATCATTTGGGGGAATCACTCGACCACCCAGTATCCCGACATCAGCCACGCCATGATTCGCGGCCGGCCCGCCAAGGACTCGATAGAGCAGCGCTGGTTAGCCGATGAATTCATGCCCCGGGTCGCGAAACGGGGAGCGGAGATTATCGCCGCACGCGGTGCCTCGAGCGCGGCATCGGCCGCGAACGCGGCCATCGAGCACATACGCGATTGGGTGATGGGAACCCCGGCGGATGATTGGACCAGCATGGCGGTTGCGAGTGACGGGAGCTATGGCATTGCGCCCGGTTTGATCTATTCTTTCCCGGTGACCACAAAGGACGGCGGCTACCGCATTGTCCAGGGTCTCGGCATCGATGAGTTTAGCCGCGCGCGCATGGAGATCACCCGCAAGGAACTGGAAGAAGAACGGGACGCGGTCGAGAAGCTCTTGGCCCCTTAACGCAAGCTAATCACCGGCCAGCGATTGATGCTCGCGGCCTGCGCCAACGTCGCGTCAGGATCCACCGCGACGGGATGTGTGACCGCGTACAGCAGCGGCAGGTCATTATGGGAATCGCTGTAGAACCAGGTCTCGGCATAGCTTTCCCCCTGTTTAACCATCCAATCGGATAAGCGCGCCACCTTGCCAGCGCCAAAGGCCGGCGTTCCGCATACACGGCCGGAGTAGCGGCCGTCGATGATTTCCGGCTCGGTCGCGATGAGATGCTCGACGTCCAGTAACGCGGCGATGGGCTCGGTGAGAAATCGATTGGTGGCGGTGACGATGAGCAGCGTGTCACCCTCGGCGCGGTGAGTATGCAATAACGCTCGCGCCTTCGGAAGCATGATCGGCTTGATTTTTCGTTCGACATATTTCCCCCGCCACGCGCGCAGCGTATCGGCATCATGCTGGGTCAAAATTTCCAACTGAAACCCCAGAAACGCGAAGATATCCAGCGCGCCGTTCAAGTAATCGCGGTAATACTGTTCATGGCGGCGCTCATAGTCGTCTTTTTGAACGATTCCTTCCTCGGTCAAAAATTGTCCCCAGAGTGTGTCGCTGTCGCCGCCGATGAGCGTGTTATCAAGATCGAAAATTGCTAAAGTCATTCCCTGCAACTAAGGAAATAAGAGTGTTAGAATTTCAAGCAAAGTGTAATCTTGGGAATTTACGGACGAATTCAATCGGATGCTGGCGGTGAGTCATGATAGACGCTCAGGGTTTTAGGTTAAATGTCGGAATAATTCTAAGCAATCGCGACGCTCAGGTCTTTTGGGCGCGGCGCGTGGGCATGGACGCCTGGCAGTTTCCCCAAGGTGGCATTAAGCGTCACGAAACCCCCCAGATGGCGATGTTTCGAGAGCTCAAGGAAGAGGTCGGCCTGGAGCCCGAGCACGTGCAACTCGTCGGATGTACCCGCGCGTGGTTGCGCTACCGACTCCCTAAACGCTATGTCCGCTACGATAAGAGGCCTGTGTGCATCGGCCAAAAGCAGATCTGGTTCATGCTACGGCTTATCGGCACGGAGACGGACGTGCGCCTGGATGCGGCTC
Organism: Gammaproteobacteria bacterium; assembly: GCA_050740495.1. Classification (GTDB taxonomy): domain Bacteria; phylum Pseudomonadota; class Gammaproteobacteria; order JACCXJ01; family JACCXJ01; genus USCg-Taylor. The sequence goes on from JBOIDH010000043.1 coordinate 7,502, forward strand.
CACGGCCGGAATTCGATCGCTGGCAATGGGTGCATTATTGGCACCCCCTACAAGAGGTCGTATTTTTTAAACGCTCCGTCTACGAAAAAGCATTAACGGAACTGGCGCCTTTAGTCTTCGCCGGTAACGATTAATCGGCAATTCAGCGGGACGGTCACGTCCATGTTGCAGTGGGCGGGCGTCCGCACGGTTCGGCGCAGGAAGGTATGCGAGTTGCCGGTAAACTATTTAATAATGTTTATAAACATACTAAACTAACGTCATGGTTATAAAAAAGATTCTAGTTTAAGAAACTTGCTAACGGCAACTCGAACGCGCGTTCGAGGGGATAACATCATGAGAATTCGGGGAGTAGTCGCCCTCACCGGCCTCGCGAGCCTCATGGCTTGCAGCGCCCTCGTCCCTCCGCCTCCGGTCCCCTCCGCGGGCCACCTGCGCGTGGAGGGCAACCGCCAAACGCAAGACATTCCGCCGGTCGTGGACAAAGTCCCGTTGCTACCTCGGCCCGAGCCCGCGCCCGTTCTCGAGAAATACACGGTCGTCGTGAACGAGGTGCCGGTCAAGGAGTTGCTGTTCGCACTGGCGCGGGACGCGCAAGTAAACGTCGATATCGATCCCGGGATCGAGGGGATCGTGACCCTGAATGCGATCGACCAGACCCTCCCGCAGATCCTCGATCGCATCGCGCGCCAGACCGATGTGCGGTTCGAGACCCAGGGCAAGACCATCATCGTGAGCCCGGATCGGCCCTATCTCCGCGCCTACCGGGTAGATTACGTCAATCTCACCCGCGAAAGCAAGGGCACCATCGACGTCGCCACGCAGATCGCGACCACCGGGACGAGTGACATCGGAGGCGGCGGCGGGGGTGGCGGAGGCAGTAATAACTCCACGAGTTCGATTACCAATACCGCGAACAACCGGTTTTGGCTGACCCTGACGCGCAATATTCAAGCCCTGGTCGGGGAGGCCGCCGCCGGGAGCGGCGCGGGCCAGGGCGATCTCCCGGTGACCGGCTCGGTCATCCCCAATCCCGAGAGCGGGATCCTGACCGTGCGCGCGACATCGAAGCAGCATGCCGCCGTCCAGTCGTTTCTAGACAAGGTGCTGGCGAATGCCCAGCGCCAGGTTCTCGTCGAGGCCACGGTCGTCGAGGTGACGCTCAACGACCAATACCAACAGGGGATCGATTGGGAGGTATTACAGAGCGGCGGAGAGGGCATCAATTTAACTCAAAACCTGGCCCGCGTGTCCGGCGCCTTCGCCACACCAGCCGCTTCTATACCAACCTCGTTCATATTGGACTATTTCGACGCGGATGCCAGCGGGAAAAGTGTCGATATCACCGTGCAACTGCTCCGGACCTTTGGCGACGTGAAGGTGCTTTCGAGCCCCAAGATCATGACGCTCAACAACCAGACGGCCGTGCTCAAGGTGGTGGAGAACTTCGTCTATTTCGAGGTGGACGTCGAGCCTGCGATTGTATCCGGATCGGGGGCCGCGACCGCGCCCGTCGTGGACACCACGGCGAAAACGGTGCCGGTGGGTTTGGTCATGACCGTGACGCCGCAGATCAATGAAAACGACGCAGTGACACTCAACGTGCGGCCGACTATTTCCGACGTGATCGACACGGTGGCGGATCCCAATCCCGAGCTTATCCGCGGCCTCGATACGCCCTTACAGAACTTGGTTCCGGTGATCCGAGTGCGGGAGATGGAATCGGTCCTGCAGATCAATAACGGCCAGATCGCCGTGCTCGGCGGTTTGATGCAGGATACGGTGCGGCAGGATACCAACAGCATCCCGCTGCTTTCCGACATCCCGGTGCTCGGGGACAGCTTGTTTCGGAGCCGCAACAACGAATACGATAAGACCGAGCTGGTGATCTTCCTGCGGCCGTTGGTGATTCGGAATCCGAGCCTCGAGGGCGATCTCGCGGGGTACCGCTCGTACCTCGATGAGCGCGTCGAATCGAATACCTTGTATTAAGCCGTTTAACGCGATGCGAAATAGTCGAATATTCCAGTCGTTGATAGAACCGTTTCCGTGCGCCGGTAAGAAGATGTTTGCGAAATGTCACGAGCGGGTGTCAGCCGGGGAAGGCCGGAGCGCAGGAACCGGAGCATACACGGCAGTATGTGAGGATTCCGAGCACCGCCCGACCGCGGATCACGCCCGCGCAGTAATTTTGCAACTATCTTCTCAAAGGCAAGGGGCTAGCGTATGAGCCTACTGATGGATGCCTTAAAAAAGGCCGAACAAGACAAGAAGAAAGCGGCGGAGGATCTGCAAGCGAACCTCGCCGCCGGTGGAGCCGGAGCCGGCACGGACGCTAGTCTCAGCCTCGAATCCCTGGGCGACACGAGTCAGGGTGGGCGGATACCGGCAGGCGAGGCGCCCGATTTAACGCTAGCGGGCATGGACCTTTCGCTAGATAGCTTGAATCTTTCGGGATCATCGCCAAGTATCTCCGGGAGCGTCCCCCCGCCCGCTTATGACAAAGAAGCCACCCTGCCGTCGCAACGGGCTATCAATGCGTCGCTTACGGATTATTTTGACTCCTCGCAGAGTCTCGACCGTTCGCGTCCGGAACCGGGCTTATCCACGGGCGGCTCGTTCGGGACGGGTGACACGATCGCCCGGGTTTCCGCGGATACCGTATTCACAGCGACTCGGCGTACGCCGATTACGGGCCGGGTCGCCCTCGGCCTTGGGGTGATTTTATTGCTGAGCGCGTCATTAGGCGCGCTGTGGTTCTGGGGCGAGCTCGAGCAAGGTAGCGCGGGTCCTGACAGCAGCACATTTATGCCGCCCCAAACCGCGATGAGCACGTCCGGACCCGAGCGGCAGGCTCCGCCCGCAGCGGCGGTGCCTACCCCGACCGGCGTGAGGGAAAGTGCCAACGCTACTCCCCCGATTTTATCTACTCCGACCGGGGAGGCCAGCAGCGGGTTGGCCGAGCCGGCGCAGGAACGAGACCCGCGTCCTCAAAAAGCCCCAGAAGGCTCACAGGAGCCATTGGCTCGTTCCGCAACGGCGCCGCAGCAGCCGCCGCCTGAACCGCCACCAATACGAGCAGGCTTCCCGGCTAGCGCGGCGGGAATGATTGCCGAATCGAGTGCCATCAAGATCACCAAGAGCCGCCGTCCTGATCTGGTCGATCCCGATATCACCGGCGCCTATCGCGCTTACCAGGGCGGGGACTACCGCCGCGCCGAACGCCTCTATCGGACCGTGCTGAGCCGCCAACCCGAACAACGCGATGCGTTGCTGGGAATGGCCGCG
>JBOIDH010000044.1:0-10730 GCA_050740495.1 Gammaproteobacteria bacterium
GCCAGCGTGGTCTCGGTCCGCATGCTGAACGCCAGGCTGGCGGCCACGGTACTCAGCAAGGCCACGACCCAGAGGACGATCACGAGCGCGAATCCCTGCTCCGTTTCCTTCGCCCAGAGGCGCTGTCTTGTCTCCCTCTCCCACAGGGAGAGGGTTGGGGTGAGGGGAGGGAGAAGGAGACTCCCGGACTTTGTTGAAGTGGTTCTGTACGACATTGGATGTGTGAGAATCAGCAATACTAGAAACCTTCGAGATCCTCGTTGCCGAACTCACCAACATCCGGATCCGCGTTGAATTCGCCCCCCGATTCGGGCGGCTGCATGAGCAGTTGTGGCTCGCCGCTGTCCGGTTCCGCATGCACCGGGATCACGAGCACGGGCCATTCGCCGTGCCTTGCGGTCTTGATGCTGAGCCGCACCCGCGCCGGAAGCCGTTTGTCGTCATTCCAGGTGTCGTGCCATGCGGTTACGCGGCCGGATTCCCCGTAGTATGAGAACAGGGCGTCCTTAACGTGGTTGAGCATCACGGTTCGGCGGGCATTCTCGGGGGCCACCAACGGGTCGTCGAGATCGGGTTCGGCGCGCCAATAGGTAAATACGAGCCGGCCGCCGCTGAGCTCGATCGCGCCGATATAAAGCCCGCCCGGCTCGCCCCGGATGGGCGAGTTGGCGGTGAAGGTGAGGGATCGAGATCCGCCGCGAAATACAAGCTGCTGTTCGGCTTGGTCGAGCCAGACCAGGGGACAGGCGCGGCTTACCTGGCGCGAGATGAAACCGGCGACCGCCCGCTGATCCTCGGTCATCGCCGCCCGCGTCTCGGCGGCATCGGAGGCACGGGTCCCGACCCGCAATCCGCTGTAGAGCGCCACCATGGTAAGGCCCGTAAGCGTTAATGCAATCAGCAGCTCGACGAGCGTGAATCCGCGGCCCGCGCGCTGCTGAGTCATCATCGGCCCTGCCGCGGCCGCAGCCTCAAGCTAGTTAAGGTTACCGCGCGTGTTTTCGCGGCTTCTTGCCAGAGCACGCTGACGGTGACTCGGTAGGCTTCTAGCGGCAGCTTTTCCGGGTCGAGATGGGTGGGTAAGTAGGGTTGGAAGCGGCGCGTCCACTGATAGCGGCCCGCGATGTCTCCCGTCTCCTCGCCCGGCGGCGCCGTCTCCAGATCCACGCCTGCCAGCAAGGATTCGGCCCACAAGACCGCCTCCGTGTAGTCGGCGCCGAGCTTGCTGCTACGCAGCGCCGTGCCAAAGATTTGCAACAGGATCCCTAAGGCGATGGCCAAGATCGAGAACGCGACCAAAACCTCGAGTAAGGAAAAGCCGCGCGCGCGCCGGCTGTGATCAGTGAATCGCAACGCGGCCGGTCAACCAACTGATATCGACGACATACTGCAACGGGCCGCTCGAGAGCGTGATCTGCCCGCCGGTCGAGCTCCCGTCCGGGTAAAATCGAAACGCCCCGGTGGTTTCGGAACGCGTCTGCGAGCGGGCGGTATCGAGCTTGATGTCAGCCCCTTGCGGCAGCGTCCGGGTACCTTTGCGTCCGCTGATCTCATAGCGCTTATCGGCGACGTTTACCGTCACGGTGGATTCGGCGTGGCGGTTAATCGCCCGGTTTCGGGCGTAGCGTAGCGCCGCGGCTACTTCGCGCGCGGCCGAGCGCAACTCCACGCCCGTGGCGCCTTTCGAGAACAGGGGAGGAACCAGCGACAGCATGAGGCCGCCGATGACCAATACGATCAAAAGCTCGACCAGCGTAAACCCGCGGGGCACTGGCGAAACTCTAGGAAGCTCTGCAAAAGTTACTGCGCAGCCCATCTGCTTTGTCGCGTGCTCGCTCGTCGCTTGCCTATCTACCTGATATGTCTCGCGACTCGCTCCGCGGCTTCGCGCATCTGGGCTTGCTCGCGACACTTTGCAGAGCTTCCTTTATTGCCAATTGCCGATGTCCCGGTTCTCGCCCTCGCCGCCCTCGGCATTGTCCGCGCCGAGCGTGTACACGTCGAAATCGCCGTGTTCACCCGGAAACCGGTACTGGTAGTCGAAGCCCCAGGGATCTTTGGGTACTTGCTTCTTCTTTAAATAGGGCCCATTCCAGCGTTCGGTCCCGGCCGGGGCCTCGACCAGCGCATCGAGACTCTCATTGCTCGTGGGATAGCGGCCGATCTCCAGCCGGTACATGTCCAAGGTGGCGGCGAGATCCTCGATTTGTAAGCGCGCCGAATCGCTTTTCGCCCCGCTCAGGTATTTCATGACCCGGGGTCCCACGAGACTCGCGAGCAGCCCTAGGATCACCAGTACCACAAGCAACTCGATGAGGGTGAAACCGCGAGGCGAACGGTGTCCCGTATGATGTTTCATTTCGCTAAATCCTCTAGTTAGTAAGAAATTTCAGAGGGCCAGCTCGTTGACGCTCAAAATCGCGACCAAGATGGACATGATGATGGCCGCGATCACGAGACCGAGGCCCAGAATCAGTAGCGGTTCCAAGAGCGCCAGCATGCGCTTGACCGTGGCCCGCACCTCGCGATCATAGACCTCGGCCACTTGCATGAGCATCTCTTCGAGCTGTCCGGTCTCTTCCCCAACGCGGATCATGTGTACGGCAAGGCGAGGAAAATAAGCGATCTCCGTCAAGGGTTCGGCAAGCCCATGGCCGTGTTTCAGGCGCTCGGCGACGGTGCCCACGCCCTCCGCCAGGAGCTGGTTCCCCAGGGTATCTTTCACGATCGACAGCCCGCTCAACAAGGGCACGCCGTTCGTGAGCAGGGTGCCGAGCATGCGGCTGAAGCGCGCCACCTCGATCTTCGTGATCAGCTCTCCGGCCAAGGGTAGCTTGAGAAAACGCTGGTCCCAGCGGTAACGCGTCGCGGGTTGCGAGAGTTGCTTGCGGAAATAGAGTCCAATCGACACGGCGGCCAGGATGAGCAGCCACCAGTAATCACGGAGAAAATTTCCCATCGAAATGACCACTTGGGTGGCGAACGGCAAGGCCGCGCCTGCATCCGCGAACAACTGCTCGAATTGTGGTACCACATACACCAGAAGCACAAGCACCGAGAGCCCGGCCACGCCGAGCAGTATGGCCGGATAGATGAGCGCTGAGGTCACGCTTTCCTGAAGCTCCCGCGCGCGCTCGAGGTACTCGGACAGACGCGTCAGCACCAGCTCGACGGCGCCTCCCGCTTCACCCGCGCGCAACATATTGATATATAGCCGCGAGAAGACACCGCCTTGGGCCTCCATGGCGGCCGAGAGCGTCGCGCCGCCGTGGACACCCTCGCGGATGCGTGTCAGCAGTTGGCCTGCGGTTGCTTGGCCGGAGAGATCAATGAGCACCTCCAGGGCGCGGTCGAGCGGCAGGCGCGCGCGCAGCAAGGTGGCGAGTTCTTGGGTCAGGACCACTAACTGGGCTTGCGATAAGCGCTTCGAGCGCCGCAGCGTGATCCAGCCCGAGCGCCTGGCGCCTCCCGCTTGAGCTTCCTCGGCCCGGATCGGGATGTAACCGAGGGATTGCAGGCGCTCGATGGCCGCGGCCTGATCGCGTGCTTCCAACTCGCCTTCGAGGACCTCGCCCTCGGGATTGGCGGCTTTGTAGCGATAGAGTGCCATGCTCAGCGCTTGTGAAGAAATCCTAGCCAGCGCAGTAGTACGCAACCAAACTTTACAGACCGACTTCGACGAATCTGATAGTCCCTTCTCCCTCAGGGAGAAGGTTAGGATGAGGGGAATCAATCAAACACATGCGTCGATTATTCCGATCCCCTCACCCCAACCCTCTCCCTGTGGGAGAGGGAGAAAAGACAATACCCGAAGGACAGGGACCTTGGAGAGGTAACCCAAAAGTTCACGTATGTGTGGTTAGATTTTTTCATATGCTCTCAGGAAACGTTGGTCACGCGCAACACCTCTTCGATGGCCGTGATCCCACGAAGCGCCTTGTCGACACCGTCTTGGAACATGGTGCGCATGCGGGCTTCGATCGCCGCGGCTTGGATTTCCCCCGCATCGGCGCGCTTGAGCACCAGCCGCCGGATCGGGTCCGTCATGCAGAGAAACTCGAGGATCGCGGTGCGCCCTCGGAATCCCGTCCCCGCGCATTGGGGACAGCCGACGGGTTCATAAAACACGACGTTCTTATCCTGCACATAGTCGCGCAGTTTCAGTTCCTCCACGATCTCAGGCAGCGCCTCATAGGGACGCCGGCATTGCATGCACAGCGTCCGCACCAAACGCTGCGCCAGGACGCCGTTGACGGTCGAAGTGAGTAAATAATCTTCCACGCCCATATCCAACAAACGCGTGACGCTGCTGCCCGCATCGTTGGTATGGAGGGTGGAGAGCACCAAGTGACCCGTGAGCGCCGACTGGACCGCGATCTCCGCGGTCTCCAGATCGCGGATCTCTCCGATCATGATGACGTCAGGGTCCTGGCGCACGATGGATCGCAGGGCATTGGCGAAATTAAGGCCGATCTGCGGTTTCACCTGGATCTGATTGATGCCCTCGAGCTGGTATTCCACCGGATCCTCGACGGTGAAGAGCTTACGCTCGGGGGTGTTGAGCCGCTTGAGCGCCGCGTACAGCGTGCTCGTCTTGCCGCTTCCCGTGGGCCCGGTCACCAACAGGACGCCGTGGGGAAGATCCAGAATCTCTAGAAACGCTTTGAGCACCTCGTCGCTAAAACCGAGCGGCTGGAATTCGAAGCTGATGGCCTGTTTGTCCAATACCCGCATGACCACGCTTTCCCCGTGCAGTGTCGGGACGGTTGAGATCCGGAGGTCGATCTCCTTGCCTTGTACGCGCAATTGAATGCGGCCGTCCTGGGGCAGGCGGCGTTCGGCGATGTTGAGCTTGGCCATGATCTTCACACGCGAGATCACGGCGGCGGTGGAGCGGGCGGGCGGGGCTTCGACCTCGTGCAGCACGCCGTCGATGCGGTAGCGGACCTTGAGCCGGTTCTCGAACGGCTCGATGTGGATGTCGGAGGCGCGCGAGTCGATGGCGCGATTGATGAGGTGGTTCACTAAGCGCACGATCGGGGCTTCGCTGGCCAGATCCTTGAGCCGCTCGATATCTTCCTGCTCGCTCACCTCGGTACGCGTCTCGATGTCATCGACGATCTGATCGAGGACCGTTTTACCGGTTCCGAACAGCCGTTCGATCGCGGCGAGGATCTCCGAAGTCACGCCGATGACCGGACGGACGGGCCGGCCGCAGGCGAGCGCGAGCGCCTCGATGACATAGGTGTCCTCGGGCATGGCCATCGCCACGACCAGAGCGCCATCCTGCTCGAAGACGGGGATCGCCCGGGCGGTTTTCAGGAACTTCGCCGAGACCTGTTCTTCATAGAGCGGCGTGACCGGATAGTCGTCCGCGGCGAGGAGCGGAAGTTCAAGCAGTGCCGCGAGGGCGTCCGCGAGGTCCCGCTCCGATACCTGACCGAGTTTGACCAGTACCGTCCCTAGATGTTCGGCATTGGTTTGCGCCAGGCGCGAGGCGCTCTCGAGCCCCTCCCGCGAGAGCTTACCTGAGGCAATCAAGTAGCTGCCCAGGCGTCCGGCGCTTGTGGGTGGAGGTTCTGTAATCGTCGCTAATGAGCTCATGGCTGCGCTTGTCGGGCCTTTCTCGCCGGGAATTCAAGCGGGATCTATGTCATTGTACCTACGCTCACGGCACGCGGGCTAGCGCGAGTCTTTTCCAATATGGTATGAGTCTGAACGTGGGTGTGTGTTTCCAACGAGCCGGCACCACTCTGAACCAGCTCAAGGCCGCAGCTACACGCTTGACCGACAACCAGGCCGCCCAGCACTTTAATGAGGCAAGACGGCGGCTATTTCAATCCATCCATCGCCGATCCGAACGCGCCGCCTGATGACTCACTCTAGCACTTCCTTCAGACTCAAACCTCTATTGGAATTGACTTCGCGTGATGCCTCTAAGCCCCCCGATCTCAAAGCACGTTCAGACACGGGCGGGGAGATGAATGTTTAGGGCGGATTGACGGCCCGCAAACCTAAGACATCTTGCATGTCGAATAGGCCAGGCTCACAGCGTGAGATCCACCGCGCCGCCCGCAAGGCGCCGTGCGCGAAGACGCCGCGGTCGGTGGCCTTGTGCACGATTTCGATGCGCTCCCCGGTGCCGGCGAAGAGCACCGTGTGCTCACCGACGATGTCACGCGCGCGAATGCTCGCGAATCCGATGGCCTCTGCGGGACGCGGCCCGGCCGTGCTACGGCGGGCGTAGACCGCGCATTCGGCAAGATCGCGATTCAAGCCTCGCGCCACGATCTCGCCCATCTTGAGCGCGGTGCCCGAGGGAGCATCGGCTTTCTGCCGGTGGTGCGCTTCGATGATCTCGACATCATAGTCTGGTCCCAGCGCGCGCGCGGCCGTCTCTAAAAGATTAAAACATAGATTCACGCCCACGCTCATGTTGGGGGCATACACGATGGCGCAGTCGTGAGCCGCCTCTTGAATCGCCGCCAAGCCGGAATCGGGGATGCCTGTAGTTCCGATCACCATGCGCCGCCGGGCGGCGCGGCAGAGCGAGAGATGATGGAGGGTCGCACCGGGCTCGGTGAATTCGACCAGCACATCGAATGCGTTCAAGACTTCCTCCAATTGTGGGGTGATCGGGATCCCGAGCCCCGGCCCCCGCGCCACGATCCCCGCATCCTGTCCTAGATAGGGCGATCCCGCGCATTCGAGCGCGGCGCAAAGCTCGATATCCGGCGCGTCGCGGCAGGCCTCGATCAGCGTCCGGCCCATGCGCCCCGCGGCACCCGCCACCGCCACCCGGATCGGAGCCACCGCGCTCAAAGTTTCATCTCGTCAAAGAACCGCTTCACTCCGTCGAGCCACGAGCTCTCCTGCGGGCTATGTCGCCCGGTTTTCATTGTGCCCGCAAAGGCGCGCAACAGATCTTTTTGCTCCGAATTAAGATGTACCGGCGTTTCAATCGCGACCCGGCAGAGAAGATCGCCCACCTCGCGCTCACGCACGGCTTTGACCCCTTTCCCCTTGAGGCGAAATACCTTACCGGTTTGTGTTTCCGCCGGGATCTTCAATGTCACGCGGCCGTTGAGTGTAGGCACGTCGAGATCCCCCCCCAAGGCCGCGGTCACAAAACCGATCGGGACTTCGCAATATAGATCCGATCCCTCACGCGTAAAGATACGATGCTTCTTGACGTGGATGTTGACGTAGAGATCACCTCCCGGCCCGCCGTGTTCCCCGGCTTCACCTTCGCCCGACAAACGGATCCGATCCCCAGTATCGACGCCCGCGGGCACTTTGACCGCCAAGGTCTTATGCTGCTTGATACGCCCGTGTCCGTGACAGGAGCCACACGGGTCTCGAATCACTTTCCCGGTGCCCCGGCAACGCGGGCAGGTCTGCTGTACCGAGAAAAATCCCTGTTGCATTCGCACCGCGCCGTGGCCTCCGCAGGTGGAACAATTGGCCATGCCGCTGCCCGTACGCGCGCCGGATCCATTACACGTGCGGCATAGGGCGAGTGTCGGGACTTCGATCTCGGTCGTGGCACCCGCTACGGCGTCCTCCAAACTCATCTCCAGATCATAAACGAGATCCGCGCCGCGGTTGACACGGGCCCCGCCCCGGCCTCCCCCGCCGAAAATGTCTCCGAAAACGGTGTCGAAAATATCGCTGAAGCTACCCGCGCCCCCGAATCCCCCGGGCGCCGCCGCGGCAGGATCCACTCCGGCATGCCCGAACTGGTCGTAAGCCGCGCGCTTTCTCGCGTCGGTTAGTATCTCGTAGGCTTCCTTTGCCTCCTTGAACTGCTCCTCCGCCGCTCGATCACCGGGATTACGATCAGGGTGGTGTTTCATCGCCAGGCGGCGATATGCTTTTTTTAGATCCGACTCCGTCGCGTTGCGCGGGACGGACAGGACCTCGTAGTAGTCGCGTTTTGCCATGCTCATTTATTAGAACCAGCCCTACCGGAGGGTAATGCCGAGAGGGCTCGGGAACTGCATGGATACCGCGGCTCGCGGAATCTCCTAAACTACCCCACTCCAGCCGTTACTTGCGGTCTTCCTTGACCTCTTCAAAATCCGCATCCACCACGTTGTCCGCGCGGGCCGCGCCGTTACCGCCCGGAGTTTCCGATGCCGGGGGCTGCTGCGGCTCGGCGCCGGCCTCCTTGTACGCCCGCTCGGCGATCTTTCCAGCCAGACCAGAGAGTCGCTGTACCTTCGCCTCGATGGCGTCTTTGTCATCGCCTTTCAATGCCTGTTTCACCTCGTCGAGCGCCGCTTCGATTTCTTGTTTCTCCTCCGCTGATACCTTATCGCCGAGATCGTGCAACGACTTGGTGGTCGCATGCACAAGCGTATCGGCATGGTTCCGAGCGTTGACCAGCTCGTGGAAACGGCGATCCTCTTCACGATGGGCCTCGGCGTCCTTCACCATTTTTTGGATCTCTCCTTCGGCTAGACCGCTAGAAGCCTTGATGACGATCGACTGCTTTTTTCCGGTGGCCTTGTCCTTGGCCGACACGTTCAAAATACCGTTGGCGTCGATATCGAACGTCACTTCGATCTGCGGGACGCCGCGCGGCGCCGGCGGGATATCGGTCAGATCAAACCGGCCCAGAGATTTATTGGCGGACGCCATGTCCCGTTCGCCCTGCAACACATGGACCGTCACCGCTGTCTGATGGTCTTCGGCGGTCGAAAACACCTGCGCCGCCTTCGTCGGTATCGTGGTATTTTTATCGATCAATTTCGTCCTGACGCCACCCAGGGTCTCGATCCCGAGCGACAGCGGCGTGACATCGAGCAACAGCACATCTTTGACCTGTCCGCCCAACACGCCCGCTTGGATCGCGGCGCCTACCGCCACGGCTTCATCGGGATTGACGTCTTTACGCGGCTCGCGGCCAAACAAGGCCTTGACCACCTCCTGGACCTTGGGCATGCGGGTCTGGCCCCCAACCAGGATCACCTCGTTGATGTCCCCCGCACCGAGGCCGGCATCTTTCAGCGCCGTCTTGCAGGGATCGAGGGTGCTCGTGATGATGTCCTCGACCAAGGATTCGAGCTTGGCGCGCGTCACCTTTAGATTGAGATGCTTCGGGCCACTGGCGTCGGCCGTGATATAAGGAAGGTTGATGTCGGTCTGTTGGCTTGAGGACAACTCGATCTTGGCTTTCTCGGCCGCTTCCTTAAGCCGTTGCAGCGCCAAGGGGTCGTTACGAAGATCCACCCCTTGTTCTTTTTTGAACTCGTCGGCGACATAATCGATGATGCGCCGGTCGAAATCCTCGCCGCCGAGGAAGGTATCGCCGTTGGTCGACAGGACCTCGAACTGATGCTCGCCATCAACCTCGGAGATCTCGATGATCGATATGTCGAAGGTTCCACCCCCGAGATCGTAGACCGCGAGCTTGGCATCCCCGCGTTTCTTATCCATGCCGTAAGCCAAGGCGGCGGCGGTCGGCTCGTTGATAATGCGCTTGACCTCGAGCCCGGCGATCCGGCCCGCGTCCTTGGTGGCTTGCCGCTGTGAATCATTGAAATACGCCGGGACCGTGATCACGGCTTCCTTGACCTCCTCGCCGAGGTAATCCTCCGCGGTCTTCTTCATCTTGATCAGAACCCGCGCGGAGATCTCGGGCGGAGCCATTTTCTTCCCGCCCGCCTCGACCCATGCATCGCCATTGTCGGCGCGCACAATTTTATAGGGCACCAGACTCACATCGCGTTTAACGACATCATCGTCGAAACGGCGCCCAATCAGACGCTTCACCGCGAAGAGCGTGTTGTGGGGATTGGTCACCGCTTGCCGCTTAGCTGATTGACCGACCAACACTTCGTTGTCTGTCGTAAACGCGACGATCGACGGCGTTGTACGGCCACCCTCGCTATTCTCCACGACTTTCGGCGTTCCGCCCTCCATGATGGCCACACACGAGTTAGTCGTACCGAGGTCGATACCGATGATCTTTCCCATTACCAGAATCTCCAGAAGTTACGAATTTAGAATGTGAATAAAGCCCGCTCGCTGGTAGGCAACATGGGGATTAAGATAGGATTTTCAAGGCATAACCTGGCGTCACCGGCTAGTTTGTCACGGGCGCCGGGCGATCGTCGGGCGCTTTGGCGACGATTACCATCGCCGGCCGCAGCAGCCGATCGTTGAGCGAATAGCCTTTTTGCACCACGCCGAGGACAGTCCCGGGCGCCGAATCTTTCGATTCTTGCATGGTCATGGCTTGATGTAACTCCGGATTAAAGCGTTCACCTTGAGGCTCGATCGCCTTGATGCCATGCTTGGTCAGCGTCGCGTCCAACATTTTGCCGGTGAGATCTAAACCTTCGCGGATGGCCGCGACATCCGCGGATTGATTGGAGGCGGCTCGGCCTAAGTCTAGGCTATCCTTGACCGGAAGCAGGTCCGCGACAAACTGTCCCAGTGCGTATTTGTGTGCATTGGCGAGCTCTTTATTCGAGCGCTTGATAACATTCTCCATCTCCGCCCTGGCGCGCAACAGCTCGTCCCGATACTGATCCGCCTTCCGCGCTGCTTCGTCGAGCGCGATCTGCAATGCATCAACGCTTGCGGCGGGGTCCGAGGGTAATACATCTCCCGGCGCGGCTGCCTCTTCGTTTATAGTCGGCGCGGGTTCCGGGGCCGGCTGCGCAAGCGTTTCGGGTTGATGCACGGCGTTCTGATTCGCCTCTTGGTCACTCACGGCAACA
>JBOIDH010000045.1:0-10580 GCA_050740495.1 Gammaproteobacteria bacterium
CATGCGCTATCAGGAGGCTCACAAAAAGCGCACTGAGGATCTGCACTCCTTTTCCTCAGTTTAGCTCAATCCATCCACCAACGGGAACGATTCTCTTCGCCTCCAGATCGAGCGAGACGATATAGGCGCCCAAAGCGCCAACGCGACGGTTAGGACCATAGGTGACAGCAGCGGTAAAACCGGTCTTGAACTCGTACAGTCCTTCGAGTGCCTCGATCAGCTTCTCGCGGTTTATATCCTTGCCCGTGCGTTTGAGCCCCTCGACCAGAACCTTCGCCGAAGATAAAGCTGTCAACTGAGTCGCCATATGCTGGTAGGGGATCTTCCGCGCCCTGGCCAGACTACGGTATTCTACCATGCCTTCAGGAGCTTGAGCGGAAGGCAAGCTCGGCAAAGACAAGAAGATCCGACCATCAAAGCTGACAGGAACGGCGAAGAGCTCGTCACCGGCCAATGAGCCCGGAACGAGGACGATAGGATCCCAATCCAAGCTTTGGGCTTCTTGGAGAAAAACGCTTGCGGCGGCGCTCGGACCAAGAAAGAAGACGATCTCCGTCCCTTTCTCGCGAAGGCGCCGAGCCAGTTGTGCGGCGTCGAGCTGTCCGCGCGCGACAGCCAACTCTTCAACCGCATCCCAGCCCGATCTCCGGCACTCTGTTAGGATCGCTCGGGCCACTGCATGCGCGGTCTTCTCATCAGCATGGATAATGGCTGTTGGCGGATTCTTCGCGGCATACTGCTTGGCTGCGAATACCGCCAGGGCACGACCCTGTTCTTTTAAGCCGGAAACGAGAAGATAGAAAACATAGCGATTCAATGGGGATCCAAGCTGCGGATCGAGCGTGAACGCCCCCACCAGAGGGATCTCTTGGTCTTGGACCAGCATTGCGATCTCTTCATCAGCACCGGCCATAAAGCTACTGGTCAAAGCGAAGGGCCGTTCTTTCTCGAGGAATGTGCGGACCGCCTTGATCCCCTCTTTCGACGGATCCAAAGCATCAGAAAAGCGGAGAACGATTCGGCGGTTGTAGATGCCACCTGCTTGATTAACCTCGTCGAAGTACCCCTCAAGCACTGCTCTTACAGCCCGGCTCGTTTCGGAGAGCCGCCGGTCACGTGGGAGTATCGTCCCTACCTCGATTGTCGTTTCAGTCAAGCCTGGATCCAGGCTTTTCCCAAGCTGCTTCAGATAGGCGATCAGAGCGGCCAGGTCCTGGTGCGACATCTGGAATCGTGGCATGGTCACGTGCAACTGGTTGCCGGCGGGGTCAATGCCCATGGTAATGGCGCGCTCGAGTAGCCGCTCAGTGTACGCTGGATGATGCCGACCGCTGGGGTGCGTGATACCGTAAGGTTTGGTAAGGGCCTCCCAGGTGATGTTCGAGGGCACAACGCCACCTTCGGGTTTGCCGCGACCATCATAAGCATGGCAACTGGCGCACGTCAGGACCGAGGCGGGGACCTCGGTGTCTGTTTTGGCTAGGAGGGCGGTGATCCCTTGTCCCGAAGGGCTGGTCCCTCGCAAATAGACATGTTTCCCGAGCTCTTCCGCCAACGTCAGTTGGCCAACCGAACTGGAGGCCGACACGTTCATGCCGGCAAGGATCGCTATGAACAGGACAGGCGGCAAAGCGGGCGAAGGTCTTCTGGGCCTCATCTTCATTGTTTTTCGCGGCTGAGAGGTTGTGAAGAAACCGTCGCGAGCGAAGGGAAGTCGCGTTGCGCCGGAGCGCAGGAACCGGACTGTATGTTGAAATACATGAGGATTCCGAGCACCGCCGGAACGCGAGATCCCGAGCGCAGTAGGTTTTTTCACAACCTCTGACGAGAAACACTGCCGGCCTTGGTCATAGAGAATACCCTGAGCGAGCAGGACGAGGCCCTTGGGGGATAAGCCGACCCAAACGCCTTCTATAGCGCTATGCGCTCATTGCCGATTCAGATAAGAAATAATCTCCGCCAATTTGGCCGGCGATGCAAGCCCGTCAGCACGCGCCCACTGGCCCGTGGCCTCATTGCCAATGAGAACAATGGGCGTATGGTCCCATTTGTCGGGAGTAAACACACCCAGCGCCTTGAGCACCGTAACCACGTCGTGCTTAGGTCCCGTGAGCAGTGTCCAGCCCGGCCCGGCATTTAACTTCTCACCCCACGCCTTGAGTCGCTGGGGCGTATCTATCACCGGATCCACACTGATCGAGATCAAGTGAAAATCCTTACCTACTTGCTCGCCCATCAACTTCTGGAGCTTGGAGAAATGCGCCCCCATAGGGAGGCAGATCGTGGTGCAGGTGGTAAAAATGAAATTGATCGCCACCACCTTGTTCTTGACCAGGTCGCTATAAAAGCGAACCTGCTCACCGTGTTGGTTCAACAGCACCACATCAGGAATAGACGCTTTGCTAAAAGGCAGCTTCTCTGCCGTGTCCTTTAGCGGAGAAGTACCCCGCTGATGAGGCAGATGCAGCTCATACGATTGGGCCATCAACGCCTGACTCACGGATAGCCAGACAACCGCCCGACCTACAACGGCAAAGAGCGTTGCAACCAGGAAGCAGGTCGCGCAACCCAGCCGGACACTGAAAAATAGGAATGCCTGTGCTATCACCTTACCACCCCAATTTCCCGGTGTTGACCGCATAGGCGATATTAAGCCAAGGCAGAGCCAGATCCGCACCTTCGGCGATATCGAGGGCTTCCTCGACAGTACAAGAATAGGAGATTCAACGCGGGCTTACAATGGTCCATGCATCGTCAAACGGGCTTTTCGGTTGAGCGGTCGATGCCACGGCTCTCCACGGATCCCGCATCCGATCGGCCGGGTCGCGCGTAGTACCGTTGCTGGGGGCATCGCATGCGCCCGGCGCAACAAGTAGACCACCAATGAGGAGGAACTATGAATACTCTAATTCCACGTGATGTAAAACAAGCTCACGACGCAACCGGTCGTTGGGGCAAATCACCGCTAATCCGGGCTGTAGGCTTGGGGGTCAGTGTCGCCCTCGCAAGTGGGAGCGCCGGTGCGGCCACGGTCTCGGTCGGACCGGAGTGCATCAAAGTGCCGGCAACCCAAGGGACCGAAGTCTGTCTCTCAAACGACCTCACCGGCCTGAACAAGTGTATACCCTTAGGCGGAACGTCAGCCATGAGGATCTGCGGTACCGTTACATGCAATGCAGACGGTAACATCAGTATCGTACGAGGCGCCTCGGACTTCGAGCCACCGATCTGCAACGTGCTGGGTCGAACAATCACCGCTACGACGGATCTAAAGTGCGCCGCCACGGTGACGAAGAACGGCCTGCCTATCGCCATGAAGACGGTTGGTCCAGTAGGACCCGATGACGAGATCCAGATCTGTGTAAGGACCAGGTAAGACGCTCGAAGCGGTCGGGAAATCGGGACGGCCCGGGGGACGGAAGTCCTCCGGGCGCGTCAGTGTACCCGCGCGATCTCCAGCTCGACATGGTCCCCTGCGGATTGCGCGCCGACACCGCGCGAGGGCCCCACCGAGTCGCTGCCGGCTCCTGCAAACGTGTAACCACCGCCTATTCGCGTCGGGTAGGAACGTGCGATCAATAACGGAACGTGAGCTCGAGGTAGCCGTAGTCGGCGTCCTCGCCGGCGAAGGTGTTTTTCACCACGCCTCGGCCGAAGGCGTGGCCATAGTAGGCATAGGCCGTGAGCCTCTCGTGCAAGCGAAATGTGATCCCCACATCGAGGAGATGCGCGAGCTCCGAGGAGCCTCCCGAGGGGATACCCGAATAACCGAAGATGTCCTCGTTGGTCGCGCCGCCGCCCGAATACCACAAGTCACCTGCTTCCGCGAGGCGTAGCCAGTGATAGTCAGCGCGTACGCTGACACGCGGGTGCGGTTTCAGGATCAACTGCGCAAAAAGATCTTCATTGTTCATCAGGTTAAAAAAGGGCAGCTGGGCATAGGGGCGCGAGGTCGGCAGGACTTGAAAGAAGGTGTCGTGCTCGCCGTCCCCCGGCCGATCGTCCCCGGAGCTGCCGTTGTAGCCAACCCGCAGCCAGGGATCCCCAGGCCACCGCGGCCACTGATAACCGGCCTCGACGGCGTACGCCCAGGCGCCGTGGTCGAGCCCTCCCCACTCCCCCGTCTGGAGCGCGGTCCACGCCAGGCCGTCCACGATCCCCGGGCCGGCCTCGATGGCCGTGATCGCATGCCCGCCGAAGGTATGGATGGCGATGAGGTCCCGGTCCGCGGCGCGTACGCCGGGCGGCCGGTTATCGACCTTGACCGGTTGGTCGCGATCATCCTCGTAGTAGAGATAAAAGAGCCGCAGATCCGACGGGGGCCGCTGGGGATCTTGCTTCAGGGTGAAGGCGAGACCGGCCAGGTTCACATCGTCGAGCTCACGGTTCGCGCTCACCTCGAAGCCGCCGTGGGTGGGATGGGCCAAGAGAGCCGTCAGGTTGAAATCGGCACGGTCGTAGACCGCGCGCACCGCGTCGAAGCTCCGCTGCACGTGCGTGTAACCGAAGGGCCCGACCAGCCGCTCGGCTATCCGCCACCGCTTGAGCCAGGCGAGGGTGGGATCGGCCGGGACGGTTTCCAGGCCATCGCTATACTCCATCCGTCCGATGCTCGCCGCGTACCCGCTGTGCCGCAGAGTGACATGCCCCTGCTTGAGAAACACCTTACCTTGGCCCGTATCGCGGGTGTGCGCGAAGTAGATCGCCCCGGGACCGAGGTTGCCGGCGGGCGGCGGGAGGCTCGCGTCGTCCGGAAGGCCCGCGATGCGCGTGTCCTGCACCTCGACCACGAGTTGGGCATGAGGAAAGGTCGCGCGCAGGCCGGCGCGCAGCTGGCTCGCGAAGAAGTCGTAGCGCTCCGCACCCGGGGCGGCCGTGCCCTCAGGCGGCCGGAACCAGTCGACGAATTCCCCGCGCAGCCGCTCGCTCAGAGTGAAGCTGATGTATTCTTGCCAGTCACCGGGGGCGGCCGTGGTCTGGGCCAGGCCGGCCGCGACCAGCACGATCGCCATTGGGCTACGAATTGGTCTCCGCATGCACGAAGCTACCTTATGGGTGCAGTTTGCAGCAAGATGATGTGTCCGCGCAAGCACCGAATCCTTGTTCTGCCCTGCCGGCGGCGGTACTGTAGGATGGCCTTGCACGACAGGGGGTAGACACGGTGAGATCGGTTCCGGCGTTGAGTGGGTGCGACCTCGTCCTAATGACACTGCTGGTGGCGGTGACTGTACATTGACCTTTGACGGCGGCCCGCATTCCGGTTTTGACTTCAACCCGCAGTCCGATCGGCTGCGGCTGGTCGGAGCCAATGGCCAGACCTTGCGCAGCCACGCCGAGATTGGCGCCACGGCGGCGGATGCACCGCTCGCCTATGCCGAGGAGGACCCGCACTCCGGAACCAAACCGGCCATCGCGGCGGCGGCTTATACCAAGTCGGTCCGCGCCGCCCCGTCCAGCCAGCTTTTCAATATCGATTCGGGGCTCGACCTCTTGGTCCCGCAATACCCGCCCAATGATGGCGCCTTGGAGACGGTGGGGCCGCTCGGTATCGATTTCGACGGAGCGGGCGGTTTCGACATCGTCTCGGATGGCACGGGCCGGGACAGCGCCTTCGGGGCCTCTGACTCCACGCTCTACGCGATCGACTTGGAGACGGGTAAAGCCACGCGCCTCGGCACAATTGGCGACGGGCGCATCGTCCTCATCGGCCTTGCCGTCCAGGGCGCGGCATTCGCCCAAAGGTGATGCGAGCGGAACGATGTCCGCGAACGCCTCGCCGCTCTGGCGGCTCGGAGCCGAGACACATCCGTTTGTAGCGGAGCGGCGTAATATAGCTGAGGCGATCCCCTCTGGCTCCTTGTGCACTCTCAGGCGCGTATGAGTCGTCCCTCAGGCGAGCCTGTCGAGCTACGGCCGAAGACGGATGCGGAGCTCTGGCAGGCGCTAAAGGTCGATCAGGCCGCGGCCCTCGGCGCGTTATACGACCGCCACGCCCCCCTGGTCTATGGGTTGGCGCGGGCTATCCTAAGAAATCCCCACGACGCCGAAGACCTGACCCAGGAGGTTTTTTTAGCGCTCTGTGACGACTGCGACTACGACGCCGCTCGCGGATCGCTCGTTGGGTTTCTGGTAACGATGACGCGCTCGCGAGCCATTGACAAGCTGCGCGGGCGGAGTCGGCGCGTGAGGTTTCTGGAGCGCTGGGGCGACGCAGCCCCGGCCGACGCGGCGTTCCCGACACCGCCGGAGGAGGTGTCCCTGGCGAAACGTTCAGAGTCCGTGCGCAACGCCCTGGCGCAATTGCCCCAACAACAGCGGCAGGTCTTGGAAATGGCATACTACCGAGGACTGAGCCAAGTCGAGATCGCGACCGAGCTCAATGCCCCGCTCGGAACGGTGAAGACGTGGGCGCGCGGGGGACTGTTCAGTCTCCGGAGCGCGCTGCAGGACCTGGTAGAATAAGCGTATGAGCAGTGCTCTCGATCGCGAAGCCCACGAAGACCTCATGACGCGGTACGTCCTGGGGGAGCTCAGGGGCAGCGAAGCCGAGGACTTCGAGCGGTATCTCGCGGCGCACCCGGAGTGGGCCGAGGAAGTCAGCCGCCTGCGGCGGGCCCTCGATCTCATGCCCTATGCCACGGCCACGCCACCCCCACCGCACCTGCGCGCGCGGGTGCTGCGCGCCGCGCAAGCGGCGAGGCGGCCGGCGATCGTGCGAGCGCCTCTGCGGGTCCCCTGGCGGTGGGGCTTCGCCGCGATGGCCGCGGTTGTGCTCGTCGCGGTGGGTGTTGACGACTATCGCCTGCGCCGCGAGCTCACGCTTTGGCAAGATGCGACCATCGCCTTGCAGCAGCCGAACGTCGTCTTACCCTTCGCGCTCCGAGGCACGGGCGCGTCGTTCGGGGTGTCGGGGAGCGTGCTCCTGGACTTGGATGCGGAAAAGGCCGGCCTGGTCATCCATGGCCTCAACACGCTGCCGGGGGATCAGGTGTATCGGTTGTGGGCGCTCGTCGGCGACAAGAAAGTCCCCTGCGGGCAGTTCAACGCGAGCGCGGAGGGCACGGTGGTGATCCAGTTCCCCATCCCGGTCGATGCGTATACCGCGCCCATCTCGCGGCTTATCGTGACCCGCGAGTTCTCTAACGCGCCTCCCGAGCCCCTCGGCCCGGTGGTGATGATCAGCTCCTAAAAAGGCGCTCGATACGGAACCCTATCCAAGGCTGTTATCCAATGCCGCCATTGATGCCGATCACCTGGCCGGAAATATAGCTTGCGTGCTCCGAAGCTAGGAACGCGATCAAGTGGGCCACCTCTTGGGGTGTGCCGGCGCGTTTCATCGGCACTAAGGCCTCGATCTGCGCGGGTTTGAAGGTACTTTCGATCATCGGCGAAGCGATGATCCCGGGTGCGACGACGTTGACGGTCACCCCGCGCGACGCCACTTCCAGGGCCAGGGATCGAGAGGCCCCGTGCAGGCCCGCCTTGGCCGCCGCGTAATTGGCCTGCCCGCGGTTCCCGAGGACTCCGGCCAGCGACGAGATGGAAATGATGCGTCCCCAACGCGTCCCGATCATGGGCAGCAAGAGTGGTTGGGTCACGTTGAAGAAGCCGTGCAAGGAGACGGCGATGACGTCCTGCCATTGTTCCGAACGCATGCCGGCCATCGGGGCATCGTCATGCACGCCGGCGTTGTTCACCAACACCTGCACTGGCCCGTCCTCCAGGATTGCCTTGAGCGCGTGTCTCGCGGCCTCGCCATCGCTCACGTCGAAGTGCGTCACACTGGCCGAGCCGCCCGCCCCCACGATCTCTTCCACGATGTTTCTCGCCGTCTCCGGGTGGCGGCGGGTGTGGACGATGACATGCAGCCCTTGGCGCGCCAACTCCAGGCAAATTGCCGCGCCGATGGCACCGCTCCCGCCCGTCACCAAGGCGCGCTTCATGAACCCTCTTCGGTGTACTTCAGGAACACGGAGGCGCGTCCGTCCAAAAGCATCTTGCCACCCGCCGTGACCTGGAACCTATATAAATATGCACCTGTATCGCCGATGATCCGGACAGCCTCGATGCGGAGCGGATCCCGCACCGCGTCCAGACGCCGGACCAGGAGCCGCAGGTCCCGCACACCTCCCAGATATCCAACCACGGGCTTTGTGTTGCCGCTCGTCAGGGCGCAATGCAGGGCCATGGCTTGGGCCGCGTATTCCAGCCCGCAGATCGCAGGCAGTTGCTGTGCCTTGCGAAGGGGGTTCGAGGGGTCGTGATGGGAGATCGCCGAACAGCGCATCCCCTGCGCATCCCACGCCTCGATCGCGTGCAATAGGCACATACTGCCGGCATGAGGCAGAAGACGGCTGAGCTCGGCTTGGCTCATGGCGGGCATGGGCTCACCTCGATTGACAGGCATTGCTCCTCGAAATAATCGAGATGCACGCCGGTGCTCCACCGCCGGGCGATAGCCGTGAGGAGCGGCAGGGCCCGCGCCGCGGGATTTCCACCCCGCAACGCCTCGATCGCCGGGTCGCCCGGCGTGTCCGGCACACCGCGGGACACGTCCTCCAAATAAAGCTTCAAGCGCGCCAGGCTCCGGCCCGAAAGGCGATCGCCTAGCACCAGGGCTACGGCGAATCCTGCCGTCAATGGACGTGCCGGAAACAGCGGCGGCGGCGGGGGTAAGTCGTAGGCCACGAGCAATACCGGCGCCTGTTCAACCTCTACATAGGCTGCCGCCTCCAGCAAACCGCTCCCAAACGAGCTGTCATAACAGGATAAGGAGGTGGATGAGCGCTGGGCTCCGGTCGCGATGCCCCAGTAACCGGCCGCGGCGTTGTGGACGGAATGGTGAAAGAGCGTCGGCGAGGGGACGCGCTCAGGACTGGCGAGGCTGCGGCAGATCTGGTCGAGGACCCCGGTTTCGCCGCCGGAGGAAGCGAACACCGTCGCCAGGGCGCGCGGATCTTGATCCGCGTGACGTATTGCTTCCTCCGCCACATGCATGGCCCAACGCACGAGAGCGCTGCTCCGCCGCCGCTCATTGGGCGGAAGGATGACCGCGGAGGGCTCCCCGGTCTCGCCTCCCGGCCAAGGCGCCTCGCCGGCAAGCACCGCGCGGCTCGCCGGCCAGCCGGCGAAGCCCGGCCCCAAGATTCCGATCCCGTCCACATAGACTTGCATTAGAAGCCGCCGAAAATGAGGCTGCAATTATTTCCGCCGAACCCGAAGATGTTGCTCAAGACACGCCCGAGCGGACGCTCTTGATTCTCGATAAGCACCCGGGTCGCGAGCGCGGGATCGGGCCGCGTCGTGTTGAGGGTCGCCGGAATGAATCCATGCGTGAGGCAGAGCAGTGCGATCACCGCTTCGGTGATCCCGGCCGCGCCCAGCGTGTGTCCCGTCCATCCCTTGGTGGAGCTACAGGGTGTGGCCGTGCCAAAGACTGAGTTTACCGCCAGGTCCTCGACACGGTCATTGGTCGGGGTCGCCGTGCCGTGCAGATTGATATAGTCGATGGCCTCGGGTTTGATCCCGGCCCGCGCCAGCGCGCCGCGCATCGCCAGGATCGCGCCGAGACCCTCGGGATGCGGGTGGGACATATGATAGCCGTCGCAACTCTCTCCATAGCCGTAGAGTGCGACGGCGCCTGAGTCTGTGGTCCGCTCAATCCGTTCCAACAGCGCGAATCCCGCCGCTTCGCCGAGCGACAGCCCGTCGCGTGCCTCGTCCCAGGGGCGGCAAGGCGCGGCCGAGCTCAGGTCCAGCGCGGAGAAGCCATACAAGGTCGTAAGACAGAGACTATCCACGCCACCGACGATAGCCGCATCGCAGAGCCCGCTCGCCAGGAAGCGAGCCGCGCTGGCGAAGACCTTGGCGCTGGAAGAACAGGCGGTCGAGATCACGGCCGCGGGACCCCGAAGCCCGAGATAGCTGCGCACGAAGTGGGCGAGAGAGAAGGTGTTGTGGGTGTAGCGATAGCGCGTCAGGAAGGACGCCGGCAAAATGCCCGAATCCTGATCCCGATCACGGTAGGCGTGCTCGGTCTCATTGATCCCCGAGGTACTGGTCCCGAGGATGACCGCGATCCGCCCGGCTCCATAGCGCCGCGCGGCCGCGCGCGCGGCCTCCTCGAACCCGTCCTGCCGCAGCCCGAGCAGGGCCAAGCGGTTGTTACGGCAATCGAACGGCATAAGCTCCGCCCCCGTGATCGGAAGATCTTCCAAGCCCTCGACCCGGCCGATGTAAGTGTGCAATCCGGCATCCTCGAAGTCGCAAGGTCTCAAACCCGAGCGCCGCGCGCGCAAGGCCGCATAGGTGGCGTCCAGGCCACGCCCGAGCGCCGTGACCACGGTGTAGTGGCTGATCAAGAGCGGCGCCATGGTCTTACTGGGCATTGCTGCCATGATCGCCGGGATCCGCGGCCGGGCCATAGGATTTCTCACCCCAAAAGTCATAGAAGTTGAACCAGTTATCCGGCGCTAAGCGGCAGTAATGTTCCAAGCGATCGACGTAGCGCTGGGTCCAGCGCTGGAGATCCTGATCGCGCCGCTCCCGATCGATAGTCACTGCCTCCGCCAACCACTCGA
>JBOIDH010000046.1:0-10515 GCA_050740495.1 Gammaproteobacteria bacterium
AAGCGGTTCAAGAAAGTCGATAACGCCACCGCCCTTATCTGGAAAATCATGCTGGTCGCTGAAACGACTTTCCGTCGGCTTAACGCCACGGAGTTACTTAAAGAAGTCTATCACGGCATCCCATTCGCCGATGGCATACGAACAAATAACAACACCATCAGAAAGGCCGCCTGAACTTATTTACACACCTCTTGACGGAAGCTCCTCGAACCCCTGGGATCGGAGAGTATATGACTCCCTTATCTGGTCTTGGCGGCTAACTGCGCGACGCGTAACGGTGCGGGCGGGTGCGAATCGTGAACGGCCGAATAGAGGGGATCGGGCGTGAGGGTGCGGGCGTTTTCCCTGTAGAGCTTGACTAAAGCCCGAATCAAACTACCGGCGTCCGCTTGCTCTGCGGCAAAACTGTCGGCTTCAAATTCATGGCGGCGCGAGAACGCGGCCAGCACCGGCTGTAGCAACACGCCGAACACTGGGGCTATCATGAGAAACAATACAATCGCGGTATGTACAGAGGGCTGCGAGACCCCGAGCCCTGGGTAAAACCATGGCTGCTCCATAAGCCAGGCTAGAAGCGTGACCCCAACGAAGCTCAGACCCGCCATCAAAACGATCCTCTTCAACACATGCCTGCATTTGTAATGGCCAAGCTCATGGGCCAACACTGATTCCACCTCGCTAGGCTCCAGCTCCTTGAGCAGCGTATCAAAGAACACGATGCGCTTGTTCTTGGCAAACCCAGTGAAGTAGGCGTTGCCATGGGTAGAGCGCAGCGACCCATCCATGACAAAAAAACCCTTGCTCGAGAACCCGTTTCGTGCGAGCAGCGCCTCGATGCGGCTTCGCAGCTCGAAATCGTCGAGCGGTCGGAACTTATTGAAAAGGGGCGCGACAAACACCGGATACGCCCAGGTCATAAACAGGCTAAAGCCTAGCCAGGCCACCCACGCCTTGAGCCAGCCCAGCCCGCCAGGGGTCTGCATCAACCATAGCACTAGCGCCGCCAAGGGGATCCCCAGCGCGAGCAGCAGTAGCCCTTGCTTTAGCAGATCGTAAAAAAACATCTTGGGCGTCGTGCGATTGAAGCCGAAGCGCTCCTCGATCACAAAGGTGCGATAGAGCGCTGCCGGAAGGTCCAACAGCGCCATGAGCGCAAAGGCCGAAAGCATGACCCCTACGCCGGTAATAAGCTCGGGCAACTCGAGGTGTTGCCAAGCCCGATCCAGCAGATTGAGCCCGCCGCCTAGCGTCCAGATAAGAAGGAGCACGCTCGCCAATAAAAGCTCATACTGAGCAAAGCGGGTGTGGGTGATGGTGTAATCGGCGGCTTTCTGGTGATCGGCGAGCGCTATCCGCGTTGCAAAGGCTTCGGGAACCTTCTGACGATGGCGCGCCACATGCCGTATTTGGCGGTGATCCAGCCATAGATGGATCGCGGCTTGTGCGATAAGCGCAAGGGCGAAGACGAGCGAGAAAAGATTCACGACCGGAGCAGGCGGCTGAAGCGAGGCCTCAATCCTCGTACAATCTCATTTACAAAGAACTCGAGATGACCGAGCTCGACCTGGACCGTCATTGTATCATTAAGATCGGACCATGATTACCGACAACGCCCGCCCCGCATCCTCGCCGAAGTCGGGTCATCGGCCGGGAAAGGCGAGCAGATGCGATAAGCTGATGGGTGTAGGCGCTCGAAAGCAAAAAGCGCGGCGATTCGCCCGCTGCCGTGGCCGGCTGGATCCGGCTCTCGCCCGAATGATATGACAGGCAATAGTCCCAAACCAGGCAATAGTCCCAAACCGAACGACGAGCCTAGAAAGAGGTCTGACTGATTTGTCGAAGATCCAAACTAAACCCATCCCGGGCTAAGGCGCATGACGATAACGAGATGGATGGTCCTGATGATTGTGGCGGTGCTCACTGTCGCCGCGGCCGTTTTTTATTACGAGCAAAGTCCGCAACCAACGGAGACCGTGACCGCTCCGCCGCCCCAGCCGTTAGCGCTGGCGCCTAAAACCGCTCAACCGCCGGAGGTCCACTATCCCGTTCCGGCGATCGCAGGGCCGGAGCAGGCGCCGTCGCTGCCCGCGCTCAACGAGAGCGACCAAGCCGTGCAGGACTCTATGCAGAAAAGCTTCGGCAAGGCGCCCATTGAGGCCTTTCTCCTCCCGACGGAGATCGTTCGACATTTGGTCGCGACGATCGACAGCCTGGATCGCGGCCCCGTGCCGCTACACTTCCGCCCCGTGAAGCATGTCCCTGGGCTGCCGGTGGTCAACACCAAGGGCGACACAATCATCACCTTGAGTCCGGACAATGTGAAGCGCTATGAGCCTTACATCTCGGCACTGCGCGCGGTAGATGCCGAGCGGTTCGCGGATGTGTACCGGCATTACTACCCGCTCTTTCAGAAAGCCTACGAGAACCTGGGCTATCCGGGCCGCTACTTTAACGACCGCCTGATCCCGATCATCGACCATTTGCTGGCAACGCCCGACATCAGCGAGCCCATCCAGCTCGTCCAGCCCAAGGTACTCTACCAGTTCGCCGATCCAGAAGTGGAAAAACGTTCCTGGGGCCAGAAAACCCTGATCCGCATGGGACCCGCGAACGCGGCGGCGGTCAAGGCAAAGCTGCGTGAGATTCGGGCGTCGGTCGCCGTCAAGGCTGATAAGCCGTGAATACTAGCCACATCGCCACCAAGGTTCACGCGTTTATTCTTCGCTTCGTTCTTTTTATTTCTTTTTGTCCTTGCTAAATAGCGCCGAAATAGCGGTGCCCTTTTTCTCCAGAATTTTAACCGCCTTGTCGATATCCGACACTTTCATTACGATCACCAT
The DNA here is from genome assembly GCA_050740495.1 of Gammaproteobacteria bacterium. Classification (GTDB taxonomy): domain Bacteria; phylum Pseudomonadota; class Gammaproteobacteria; order JACCXJ01; family JACCXJ01; genus USCg-Taylor. Next base: position 2,841 of record JBOIDH010000046.1, read on the forward strand.
TCTTCGGATCAATGTCATTAAGTGATGATGAAGGTTTTCGCTGCCGTAGACGTATTCGATGTTGATCCCATGGTGGCCGAACAAAGAACAGATCCTACCCAAGGTGCCGGGCGAATCTTTAATATCGATTAGCAAAACCTTGATAACGAGCGGAATAAAACCTTCCTCGCGCATGACCTTTTCCGCCGCGTCGGTGTTATCCACAATGAGATGAAGCATCCCCTTGCTTTTTTCCTCAGTCGCGTAGATATCTTGAATGTTGATACGCCCTTTATTCAAAAGGGCGCAAATCTCGGTCAAGACACCCGAACCAGTCTCTGTGGCGATAACGAGTTGCTGCTTGACAGTGTATTTCATACGTGAACCCGCTAAATATAAAAAGTAAATATATAATAGCGTTGCTAATGAGGTCGCGAGAAACGACGTCATGAATCAAATCGTAATAAGCTTTTCCCTCCTGTCTTTGCTTGTTGGATGTGCGAGCGACGTACCGCTTGTAATCCGCGAACCACTGGCAGATAACCCCAGCATAGCTGAGGTGCAAAGCAACCCCAAGGCATTCGTGAATCGACGAGTTCGGTGGGGCGGGACAATTGTGTCCACAAAGAGTGTCGGAAATAAAACCGAGGTGGAAATACTTGCCAAAGCAATCGACACCGACGGCCACCCCGAACCAGGCGACGCATCGCTCGGGCGGTTCTTAGTCAGCAGCGATGGGTATCTTGACCCCGCGACATATAGCGCCGGGCGCGAAGTTACGGTCTATGGCGTATCGGAGAATGTGCTCATGCGCAGCATTGGTGAACACCCTTACATGTATCCATTTGTGCAGGCAGTCCAGCTCTACTTGTGGCCAGAGCAGCGTGACTACGGAGACGGTACTTGGTACCCCCAGTTTAACTTTGGGGTCGGGGTCGGCGTTGGTTTATGAGTCGGCACTCTCATGCTCGAATGGTGGCGCGATAAGGTTTCTACGTAGTCGGCGCCCGCTTCCTCGATCGCGAGCCGCACGGATTCGCCACGGCCTTCTATGCCGGGCCAGTAAGAGTTCATACCGCAATACCAAGGACCTCCTGCATTTAAAGGATTCGTAGCGGTTCCATGAACTTACGGGGTATTTGAGCCGGCGGCCGGCGCCAGCCCGCGTTCGATCAAGCGTTTTTTCTCACTAACTAAGAGCGATTCGCGGGCGCAGATCTCGCCACCACTCAAAAGCTTGCTATCAATGACCAACTTCAACTCATTCGCCAACGCCCGGAAGCCAGGGTGGCCTTGCTCCAGCCGGCCCTCGACAAACGCCACCCGCGCGATTCCATTCAGGTAAATGTGTCGGACCTCGCGTTTATAGCGCTCGATGGTCCACACCTGCACCTGGGCGTCGATCGCCGCCTCGACCTGGGACAGCCGCCTCAACATCAGGTACTGCAAAATCGATAAAGTGTCGGAGTCCTCCTTGGCGTGGGAGTAGATGGTGAGCACGTCGTCGAGCGGGATCTCCGCGTAGACATCGGTGACGAACACGTGGTTGCGATGCTGCGCCAAGTCGTGGTCGGAGGCGTAACCGAGTGCCGATAACTCCGCTCCGAGCCCGCGCGCATCGCGGTTAAAGCCCAGCGCGCACACGAGCCGTGCCTTGGTGAGGCCAAGGCGCGCGGCGGCGTTGCCGAGTCTTTTGCGCGGCTGGGATGACGGCTTGCGCTTACCGAACCGCTCGCGCAGATCCGCGGCGCTCGCGTGCAAGATCTCGGAGAAGGTGGTGGTCGCCGCCGCTGCCGCAACCATGGGACAGCTCCGGGGATCGCGTTACATCCTCGCTACGCGAGGCTCTTGGCCAAGGCGTAGATTTCCTCGGCATCGAATATTTGGTCGTTGCGCTCGAACATCCTGCCGATACAGGCGCGATGCAGGGCAATCTTCAAGGCGCCGAACCCGATGGCCCCATAGGCGAGTTTTCCGTAGCGTTCCTTGGCGCGGTCCATTACATCGACGCCTCCCAGGCCGAAGGGCGGCGTGGCGTTAGCGTCCAGAAGCATTTCGATGTTCGGGTGATCCTTCCAATGGCCTTCATCGAGCAAATGCACGCCCGTGGCCCCCGTCGCCAGCACCATGTGCGCGCCCTTCAACACCTCACTGACCGACGGATCGCGGACCTCGGGTCCATCGAAGGCGCAGACCGCCGGGGTAATATCCGTCCCAAAGCGCTCCTTCATCGTGCGGCACGCGAGCTGCGCACGTTCCATCTTGCGTGAGGTCAAGACTACCTCGGCGCCTTCCCGGGTCAACATCACGCTCGCCCGCTGACCCACCGGTCCCGTGCCGGCAAGGACCACGGCCTTCTTCCCGGCGACCGAACGCTGCTTGGTCAGGCTCGCCACCGCGGCGGCGGCCGTCGTGTTGCTGCCGTTGCTGTCAAGCATGATGGAAACCCGAAAGTCACCGAAGAACTTCGTTTTTACCGCTTTGAATAATTCCTGGCCCGCCCCGAGATCGCTGCCGCCGACGAAAATCGCGGTGAGTTTCTTGTCCTTGGGTGAGCGCGTGAAGATCGTGCCTTCCACCAGCGATCCCACATTAGCGGGTGTCACGCCGCCATGCGCCGTCACGTGATCGGCGCCGCCGTCGTAGGCCACGACGGTGTCGAAAACGCTGGCAAGGGGGTCGGTATCGAACTGGAAGAGCAACTTTTTCATCGTTATGTCCTCAGAGCTTGTGAATAAATCTGCTGCGCATCCCGATCGCGGCGTCGCGTGCTCGTTCGCTCCTCGCCTATCGAGTTGATATGTCTCGTCGCTCGCTCCGCGGCTCCTAGCACTCGGAATGCTCGCGACGATTTATTCACAAGCTCTCAATCGTGAGCAGACGTGATTCTTGTCGCTGGGCGGCTTAGCGCCGAATTTTAGCTTAAGGTACCGCAAGCCATGCATGGGGACAACTCGGCTCTTCGAGGTTCCGGGCTCGCAGCCGGTTCACGTATAATCCAGGGGCCGAAAAGATACCGCGAGGGCTGGCAGCAATGATTAAAGATAAACCGATACAGACGTTTTTAGATGAGCTCGCGAGCAAATCATCCACGCCGGGCGGCGGGAGCGCGGCCGCGATCATGGGCGCGATGGGCGCCGCCCTGGTCAGTATGGTGTGTAACCTGACCATCGGTAAGCAGAATTATTTGGACGTCGAGGACGATATGAAGGATGTGCTGCGCCGGGCCGAGGAATTGCGGCAGCGTCTCACCGACATGGTGCGCGCCGATGTCGAGGTGTTCGATCAGGTTATGGCGGCCTACGGCCTCCCGAAAGAGACCGATGCGCAAAAGACCGCGCGCAGTGAGGCGATTCAGTCGGCCTTGCGCGCGGCCACCGAGGTGCCGCTCAATTGCGCCCGGGCGTGCGCGGAAGCGATCGCCCTGAGCCAGCGGGTCGCCGAGAAGGGTAACCGCAACGTCATTAGCGACGCGGGGGTCGCGGTGCTCGCCGCCTACGCCGCACTGCGGAGCGCGGCCCTGAACGTCTACATCAACGCAGCCGCGATTAAGGATAAGAGTTTTGTCGAGGAGCGCTTGGCGGAACTGGGGCAAATCACGAATGGCGCCGATGCGTTGACGGAACGGGTTTACGCGCTGGTAAGGAACAAGCTTTAGGGAGCTTCCTTAGTGGTCACGGAGAAAACGCATCGATAGATCGATCGCCCGGATATTCTTAGTCAAGGCGCCGACGGAAATGAAATCGACTCCGGTCTCGGCCGCTGCTCTCAGCGTGTCGAGATCGAATCCGCCCGAGGCCTCGAGCCGGACCCGCCCGCGATTGCGGGCGACCGCCGCGTGCAGTTGATCCACGGTGAAGTTATCGAGTAATACGATGTCGGCTCCGGCGGAAATCGCCTCATCAAGCTGCGCCAGATTTTCCACTTCCACCTCAAGCTGCATCTCCGGATAGCGCGCCTTGGCGCTAGCGACGCCTCCGGCGATCGAGCCGACGGCGGCGATGTGGTTTTCCTTAATCAGGACCCCATCGAACAAGCCGAGGCGGTGGTTGTAACCCCCGCCGCAGCGAACGGCGTATTTCTGCGCCTCGCGTAATCCCGGGATGGTCTTTCGGGTATCGAGTAGTTTGGTACGGGTACCTTGCAACGTACGGGCATAGCCGCGCGTCGCGGTGGCGGTCCCGGACAGCATCTGCAAGAAGTTCAGGGCCGTGCGCTCCCCGGTCAATAACGCGCGGGTGGGGCCGGCGAGCACGCAGATCTCTTGCTTAGCCAGGATCTCGTCGCCGTCTTGCGTCCGCCAATGAATCTCGACCCGCGTGTCGAGCCGGCTAAAGACGGCGTGAAACCAGCGTGTTCCGCACAGAACCGCATCTTCACGTGTAAGCACATGCGCCCTCGAATGGTGGTCCGGCGGGATCAGAACGGCCGTGAGATCACCCTCGCCTACATCTTCTTGGAGAGCCTGAGCCACGTCAATATTTTTTAAAGAATCTTCTAACACATTGTCTCATATGAAATTATATGAACTTGAACTCGGTGCGTGAGGCAGCTATGCAATTGATCTCAACAACAGCTTGAATAGTTTAAAAAATTTGCAAAGACATAGCCATTAATCCCATGCTAGAATGCACACTGGCGCGGGGTTTCTCTTTCACCAGGAGGCCGCAAACGGCACGATGCCCCATGCACGCCGACATGGCGTTGAAGAGCCAGGAGGCATCCATCTGTCCGAACACGAGTCTGACATAGACGGCCGCACAATATATACAGGGCATCAAGAACGACTAAAAGAAGTTCCTAGCAACGATGCGTGTACTGACACGACCTGTTCGAAGAAACCTGGTGGATGAAGCGCCGCGACCGGCCGGCCGGCCGCGTGTGGACAAAGAGGGGTGGTTGACCGGGGTTCGCCGGCTGCCGTCTCCGAACTGTGACGATCGGCCACCCGATACGCCCATCGATCTTCTGGTAGTCCACGCGATTAGTCTGCCTCCGGGAAGTTATGGAGGCGATTATATCGATGAGTTTTTCACCAATCGATTGCAAGCCGATGCGCATCCTTACTTTCGAACCATCGAAACGCTGCGGGTATCGGCTCACGCGGTGATTAAACGTGAGGGTGAAGTGATCCAATACGTACCCTTTCACCGGCGGGCGTGGCATGCAGGCGTGTCCGAGTTTCAGGGCCGGCGTTCTTGCAATGACTTTTCCATTGGTATTGAATTGGAAGGTCGGGACGAAGATCCTTATGAAGAGGTGCAATACGGTGTACTGGCGGAACTTTCCAAGCTGATCATGCGGGTGTGGCCGGGGATCGCGCTTGGCCGAATCGTTGGGCATTGCGATATAGCGCCGGGCCGCAAGACCGATCCGGGACCGGCGTTCGACTGGGGTAGATTAAAAAAACTAATCGTTAGGTGATGGGCTAAACAGTGATGGAGGAATAACAATGAACCTACTTATCGTCCTGATTGCCACGGCGGTGGAGAAATTTCTAGCGGAACCGTTGGCAAAATTCAGGGATCTGCGAAGGCTGGACTGGTACCGTGCCTTCGCGGGCATGGCCGAGCAGAAGCTCGGGGGTATCGAAGTCTTTAAAGGTCCGGTGGGCGTTGCTATTTTGATTGCCTTACCGGTTTTAGTATTCTTTTTCGTGTTCTCTTTTATCAATGGCATCCACACGCTACTAGGAATCTTGCTGTCGATTGTGATCTTGTTGTACTGCCTCGGCCTACAGGATCTTGACGCGGACATCAAGGCTATCGTTAATGCGATGCGAGGCGGCAACGATGACGAGGCGAATCGCTTGGCGCAGGCGTTTTCCCATTCCGCAAGCCCGGTGGATACGCAATCGCGCGGCCGGACGGTGGTGGAATCGGTATTTACCGAAGCGAATGGGCGCGTGTTCGGGGTTATATTCTGGTTTTTGTTATTGGGCTGGTTCGGCGCGGTGCTGTTCCGGTTTTCCAACGAGTTGAGTAATTACGCTACCCAGGCCTCCTCGGGTCTGAGCGAATGGGCTAGCCGGGTACGCAATGCACTGTCTTGGATCCCGGCTAGAATCGCGGCTCTCGGATTTGCCGTCGCCGGTAATCTCACCGGCGTATTCAATCACTGGCGAGTGACGGAAACTCTCGATTTACAGCACACCGATACCGTGCTCAAACAAAGCGGCACCGGCGCACTGGAGGGTGCGATTTCGGGTGATGAGGCTGAGAGTATCACGGCCGCACAGGCGCTGGTATTTCGCACGCTCGTGGTACTGCTCGCGATAGTGGTGGTCATTCGAGTCATCAGCTTCGTGTTCTAGCCGACCGGTCGACCGCGGGGCCGCCGGAAGGATCATTCCTTCCGGCGGCCAAGCCGTCAGCGTTGGGTAGTACATCGGCTTAGAACTGCAGCACTGTTTGCGCATAGAAGTAGTTCGAGTCATCCGTATCGACCGGGGCGTTCGGGGCGTCCTCCGCGAATTCGCCTTTAACAAGATGCGCCCAGCCTGCTTCTAGCGTGATGCTCTTCGGGATCAGCTGCCACTGGACACTCGCTTCGATTTGATGACCGATGAAATCTCCCGACTGACCCGTGACATCGCGGATGTTGGCTGTAGTCCACGCGTCCGTCGATTGCGCAAGCCAGAAAAGGCGGTGAGCAATGAACGCGGATACGGTCTCGTGAGGCTTTACTATTAGGCGGTAACCGGGCGAGCTGATATTACTCCGCGCAAACGCGCCCCAGATCCCGGTGGGACCGAATTCGAAGCGGCGCGCGCCAAACAGCGTATCGAAGCGACCGTTGTCGTCATCGGTAGGGTCCTCGTCTCCGCTCGCATAATCGTATTGAGCCAGGTAGCGAGGCGACCAGGGAAGAGCGAAGGTGTAACCGACTTGCCCATGCTGCATATGAGCAAAGTGATCAAGATCCTTGGTGTCGGTTACTTGGGTGGAGGCGCGCGATTGGCCAAACTGATAGATAGATTCAAGCTCGAAATCGACCTGTCCCTTAGCAGGATCCTTAAAGATCCGAAACCCCGGCGTATAGAGTTCGCGGTCCCGCGTCGCGAGATCGGAGCCGTCCTCTTCGTTCAACGCCAGGAAATAGATTTCTCCGTTGGCGCCCCACATGATCTGATCGCGGCGTAAAAACAAGGCGCCAAAGTAGGCGTTAAAACTTTCTTCATCGAATTCGACTTCATCGTTCACGATTTCGCTAACGGTGTCCGGGAGGCGGGTCACGGGGAGCACGAAGAAGCTTCGCGCTTGCCATTGCCCCGGTAGCTCAGTCATAAAATGTAAACCCGTGAACGAGTTGATGGTATTCCGGAAGGAATTTCGTGCAACCAACCTGCGGCTCCCAAGATCGATGGTTTGGCGCCCGCCTTTGAATTCGGCGCTCAAATCGGAGCCGAAGAGAGTCTTCCAGGCGGCGTAGGCTTGCAAGAGTTCGACTTCATCAACCTGGGTCGTGTCGATCGGGGTCCCGCTGTCGTCGAGTGCCAAGCGAGAGTCCATGAACTCGCCGCCAACACGCCACGACGCGAATGTCGCTTCAAGCAATGCCAGCGTGCGAAAAGCGATGACTCGATCACCGCCGGTGCCGAGCGCGCGAAATTGATTGTCCACGCTTTCATAGCGCGTGCGATGCTCGAACGAGAGGTGTAACCAGGGGGGTAAGCCTAACGCGTCGTGGACTCGCC
>JBOIDH010000047.1:0-10366 GCA_050740495.1 Gammaproteobacteria bacterium
CAGGGACCGAGACCCGCCCGGCGGTCGCGTTCGCCACCACCGGTAGTTCCACCTTTTTGATTTCAGCCTCCGCGAGGGCTGCTCTCATCCTCCCACCGGCTGCAGCCATGAACTTGCTGTGCCACGCACCGCTCACCTTGAGGGGGATAACCATTCGCGCCCCTGCTTTCTTCAAAAGCTCCACCGCCTTTTCGATCCCGCGAGCCTCGCCGGTAAGTATGGTCTGGAGAGGGGAGTTGAAATTCGCCGGGGCGACGTAGCCTGCCGCGAGTGCCTCCTTGCAGATCGTGGTCACCTTCTCGGCCTCCAACCCGATTACCGCCACCATGCCCCCAGGGTTTTTCTCGGCCGCTTCCTGCATGAAAAGGGCTCTTTTTCTTACCAGATCCATCATGGTCTCGAAGGCCATCGCTCCCGCCGCGTATAAAGCCGTGTATTCGCCCAGACTATGGCCTGCCAGCGCATGCGGCACTATGCCTTCCTGCTTCAGAACGCATAGGCACGCGGCGTTCACAAGGCAAACCGCGGGCTGGGCATTCTGGGTACGCTTCAGCACTTCGTCAGGGCCATTAAAGCAGAGATCTGTCATGTTCATCGCCGTGGTTTCCGACGCCTCCTCGAACAGGGCTCGCACTTCCGGATGGTGCTCATAAAGATCCCTGCCCATGCCGGTGTATTGGGATCCCTGTCCGGGGAACAGAAAAGCTAGCTTGTTAATCACGTGTTGGTACCCTCTCCGCACCTTGCGGAAGCCCGGCCGGCGGTACCCGCGTTGCGGCGACAGGGCGTGGATCTTCCCTGTGCGCCAGCGCGGGGCGTGAGGCCACTGGCGCCGGGGCATCCGCGATGTCCTGGGCCGGAGCATCGTCCAACGCCGGACTCAATACCAGGATCGCCGATCCCTCCGACACCTTTTCGCCGACTTTGACGCGGATGTCCTTAACGATTCCGGCATAGGGAGAGGGGACTTCCATGGCCGCCTTATCGCTCTCGATGGTGATGAGCGGCGTCTCCACCTGGATAGCGTCGCCCGGTTTGACGAGAATTTCGATGACCTCGACATCTTTGAAGTCACCGATATCGGGCACCAGGACTTCGCGTTCAGCCGTCATGGATCCCAATGTACCCGATCGGCGCGCGGGTGTTAATGCGGCCGGGCTGAAATGAGTAGAATCTATGTGTAGGCTTTAGGAGGAAGCCGATAAAGCAGCGCCTTATCCTTAAGGAGGACAGATGATTAGATTACATCAATTCAAGCGCCAATGGGGAATTGCCAATCCCAGCCCCTTCTGCATGAAGGTCGAGACCTATTTGCGTATGACGGGGCTTGCCTACGAGGTCATCGAGGAAGCATCTCCCTTGAACGCCCCCAAGAAGAAACTGCCTTACATCGACGACGGGGAGAAGGTGATCCCGGACTCGGGTTTCATCATCGACTACCTCAAGGCGAGCTATGGAAACCCACTCGACGGCGGTCTGTCGCGCGCGCAGCAAGCCGAAGCGCACCTGTTGCGGCGCCTGTGCGAAGAGAGCCTGCTATGGCCCGTCGTGTATTCGCGTTGGATCGACTCTAGCGGGTGGAGCGTCATCAAACCGGCCTTCTTTGGCGCCTTGCCTCCCGTGCTGCGGGAGGCCGTGCCCTGGCTCGCGCAACGGCGCGTCAAACGCATGCTGTGGCTGCAAGGCGTGGGCCGTCACCGGCCCGAGGAGATCTATCGCCTCGGCATCGAGGATCTCGCGACGCTCGCCGCCTGCTTAGGAGACAAGCCGTTTCTCCTCGGCGCGGCACCGGCCTCGATCGATGCCGCGGCCTATGCGACCCTCGCCAATATCATCGCTCCGCCGATCGCATCGCCTTTCAAGGACTATGCCTTGTCTCAGGAGAATGTCATCGCCTATTGCGAACGGATGCGTGAGCTTTACTACGACACGGCTTAAGCTCCTACGGGACGGTTTCTCAGGGTCAACGCCGTATTTTCGCAAGGCCTCAATGACGATGCTGTGTAGCACGCCGCCTTCATCGGCCAGGGTCTTGAGCGCCACGACGACTATGCCGAGATAAAACAGATGGGAGCCGGTGTGACCTGCCTTCGGGCTTTCTCAAACGACTCGCTCAAGACAAGAAGCGCGATTGCCTCATCTTGAAACGCCTGCTGGCAATTGATGCGGGCACCCCGACTCTGGTCTACGCCTGCACCGTCGAGCATGCAGAGTTGTTGGCTCCTCTGCTGAACAAGCACGCCCGCCGAGCCGGGGCGATTTCATCCGCCATTCGATCGCCGCATCCCCCGGCGAGCGTTCTTCCTCGCGCTCGATGACGGCCTCGAGAGATTCGATCCACTCTTCGGTCTCTTGGGGATCCGGGTCGCGGTGATTTTCCATACCATTCTCTCGGCTTCGTCCGTGATCTTAATCCACGGCTCAACGGAGTTTCCAGGCTCCTCGGCGCACGCCGCACCGCCATTCAAGTATACTGCTAGCGATCATTGATTGATCTCGCACGCATGTCTATCCAGCTAAAACTCGAACAACATAGCAGTCCACCCAGCAAAGCGGCCTTCGATGCGCTAGAGCACTGGATCGCGTTGCTGCCGGCCGCGCAATTCGAGCAAGCCTGCAAGACGTTGCCTTACGGTGATTTTATCCTGCGCGTATGCCGCCGCGCGGAAAAGTCGCAACGGGATCGCTCGCCCGTGGTCTTGAATCTGCCGAATGGCATCGCATCTCAACTATGTGTCGCGGGCGCCGGGGATAAGACGTCCGTTTTCGATCTACTGACGCTCGCACGCCGATTGGTGGCGGACCCGCTACGCGGCGGGCCGTCCGAGATCGGTATCGTCATCGCGGGATTTCATGGCGCAGAGACCACGCGCATGGCCGAGGCACTGCTGGCGGCCGTGCTTGCAGCGATCGCGGAGATGCCTCGCTACAAGCGTTCCCAGCAGGAGCGCCAAGCGCTCAAACTCGTACGCTTGTACGGTATCGATCCGAAAGATGGGTTTCAACGGACCTTCGCGGAGGCCGAGGGTAATAATCTTGCCCGCTACCTCACCGGTCTCCCGCCCAATGCGTTGACGCCGCGTCTCTATCGCAAGCGGGTGGCGGTGCTCGCCAAGGAAAACGGCTGGAAAATGGAATTCCTGGACAGCCAAGCGCTCGCGCAAAAAAAAGCCGGCGCGTTCTTGGCCGTGGCGCAAGGGAGTCCCGAACCGGACGCGGGTATTATCCACCTCCAATATCACCCGGCCCGCAAGCGCGAACGGGGCGGTGTCACGCTGGTCGGGAAGGGGATCTGTTTTGACACCGGGGGCGTGAATCTCAAACCCGCGAGCTTCATGCTCGGCATGCACAAGGATATGCAAGGCAGTGCGGTGGCGCTTGGGACCTTGCTCGCCTTGACGCGCTTGCGGGTCCCCTTCCCGGTGCACTGTTGGATGGCGCTGGCGACGAACCACATCGGACCGCGCGCGTATAAACCCAATGATGTGGTGACGGCCTCGGACGGGACCACCATCGAGATCATCAACACGGACGCCGAAGGGCGCATGGTATTGGCGGATACGCTCGCGCTCGCCTCGGGCGAAAAGGCGGCCTTGATAATTGATTTTGCGACCTTGACCGGATCGTGCAAGCGCGCGCTCGGGAATGCGTACAGCGGCGTGTTTACCAATCGGCCCGAGTACCTGCCGGCCTTAATCGCGGCCGGAAGCGACAGCGGTGAGCGCGTGTGGCCGTTTCCGGCCGATGAAGACTATGATGAATTCCTAGAAAGCACCGTGGCGGACACCAAGCAATGCCATGAAGAAGGCATCGCCGATCACATCGTTGCCGCGCGCTTCCTGCAGCGCTTTGTCAAGCACGATATCCCATGGATACACGTGGATCTCTCCAGCGGAACGCACAAGGGCGGCCTCGCGCATGTGCCGACGGAGATCACCGGCTTCGGCGTGAGATTCGCGCTTAACCTCCTGTTGGACAAAAAGCTGATCGGCTAGGTCCAATGCCGCACCGATACCGGTGCGGTTGTTCCTTTGTACTCCTTAAATAAGTTACAGTAGGATCCCAGCCTTGGTTACCGATCAAACAAGACAACGTTAAAGTCCTAAGGGGTAAAACAATGAGCATGTTGCAAGAATTTAAAGACTTTGCGATGAGGGGCAACGTGGTTGACATGGCCGTCGGTATCATCATCGGCGCCGCCTTCGGAAAAATCGTGTCATCCTTCGTAGAGGATGTCATCATGCCTCCGATCGGTTTTCTTGTCGGGGGTGTCGACTTTGCCGATCTGGCGATCACGTTGCAATTAGCCGCGGGAGACGTCCCCGCGGTCACGTTGAACTATGGTAAATTCATCCAAACGGTTTTCGATTTCACCATCATCGCGTTTGCTATTTTCATTGCAATAAAGGCTATGAATGCCCTGAAAAAACAAAGTGAAGCGCCTGCGGAGCCGCCGCCACCGTCGAAAGAAGAGCTGCTGTTAACGGAAATTCGAGACCTGATAAAGGAGCGTTAGGTAAACAGAAGATGTCATTAAAGGAGCCAGGCTTGTTTTATTTCCTGCGCGGAGGGATCCGGGACATTCTACGACTTTCGCTCGTCGGCGGTTCACTCGATCTGAGCTAGCATAGGGCGCGCAATAGCGGAAGTAGGGACAGGTCTTGATATATACGTTTCTTATATATCAAGACTTGACCCCATCATCCCGGTTCAAGAAAAAGGCGCAGGGTGATAAGTCCTGCGCCCTTGACAGCCTAACCGTACGGTCAGTCCTAGTTTACCCTGATGATATGGTAAGCGGCGTTGTTTACTTCGGTGACCTCGGTGAGCAAGTTGTTCCAGTCTGCGTATGCTCCTAAATAATAGCTAGAACCCGATGTCAACCAGGCCGGAACGGTGACGGTACGCTTATAGGTAAATACATCTGCGCGCCCGAGGCCCAAGCCGAACGTTGTGATCTGAGAATCGGAGGTGCTGATGGTCGAGTTACTCGAAATGTAGAAACCAACATTCGGTGACTGGTACGCTTCACCGTTGTTCTCGTAGGTAAATTCCACTTGGACCACCTGTCCCTTCGACACATTATACCGGCGCTGGCCATCGACGTTAGCGAAGGGTAATTCGACACCAACGTTATTGTACATCTTAGTCAATCCATGTGTGCTGTACTCCCCCGAGGCGCCGATGCGTTTCATATGCACGACACCGATATCCTCGATTGTTCCACCCGACCACAGACCATACAGATTGACGGCACCGTCATCAGCATCCTCTCCCGAATAGCTCCGTGCCGTTGCGCCATTGAGGCTCAGGTGGTTCCAATCAGAGCCCATGATATTGTATTCATCGGCCTCATGACCCAAGCCTAGGGCATGACCATACTCATGCATCGCGGTCGTCTCAAAGGGTCGCGACGCACCGCCGTACGGCAAGATTGAGAGCTTGCTCATCGAGGTCGTATAGCCGGCGCTTACGTAAAAGCATACATCCGTCTCTGTGAGGTTCCCTGACCCATTCCACCACGAATAGGTTACAGCCGGACTACAGAGATTTGCATCCGAGCTGAACCAGACTTCGTTCTGGCCGTTACCGAGGCTTACCGAAGGATCATCGTAGGTTTGAGTAAACCAAAAATTGCTCGGATTCTGGTTCCAACGGCTCGCTACCGTACCAAGAGCGGTCCGATAGGCATTGGCCGCCGGAAAGCTGACAGCAGAGGCACGCATCGTCGTGTTGTTGCCAGGCCATTTAGAGTAGGTCGTATAGGCCGAAGCGGAGAAGCTGAGTAGCTGACCGCATAAGCCGGCGATGATCCATCTGCACATGTTTCTGTTGCTCATATCAATTGCTCCCATAACGTTATGAAGTGACTGCACGATCGTTAAATGGTAAACACCCTGATGTGGGTGCTGATTCGATTAACGGCTACCCGGAGGAGCGACGGCGGTCATGTCGGGCGCTTGGCCGAAAGTATTCGGTTTCTCACCGGGGTAAACAGTCGACAGATCGTCACCGGTCTGCGCCACCGTTTCCTCGATCGCCTTCGAGAACTCCTCGACCGCCACTGCGTTGGACGGGCTACCGCTCGCTTCCGCCTTCCCGTGGCTTTGGAATTTCATGGTGTGGTCACCGACGCGCGTGGTCAGCACTTCCTCGAAGGCATGGCGCTTGCCCGGACGGATACTGTTGCCAGCACCAAGAATGATCTCTTGCCCATCGTCTGTATATATACGGTCAGATATTACCCGGAACCGGCCGTCCTTGTTGCGTACGAGTGGATTCACGTTGTCACCATTCCGTTTGGCAAACAGGATATTGTCGTCATCGACATCGAAGAGCGGAGTTTGATCACTGGTCATGAACGAGCCGTTCCGGCTATCCATACCGCCCAGGAAGCGCAACGTGACCGTGGGGCCGGCTGGCATGCCTTTCATTACTGAACCGATCCGGAAGGTGACGAAGGTATAAGGTAGCCGAGTGCCTTGTGGACCGACCGGTTTAGACAACGCATACTGCACACCTTCGACGATTCCCCTGAACACGAAATCGGCACTGTTGGTATAGCTCTCGAGCTTGGGGGAGTCGCTGAAGCTGGTTGCGAAACTCGGAGTTGCCGCGGTTCCGCTAATGGTAACGGCGACGGCTATCGCGAGAATATTCTTAGAACGTGATAAACGGTGCATGGTATACTCCTTGAAGTCTGAAGTCGGTTGTTAACGAAACGTGCGCAGGTAACCCAGGAACTATCATCCGGTTACCTTTGAGTATATGTTTACAGTCATAAACGTATAAATCTGTGAACTATTGCGCAAATGATTTGTGACTTATGAACATGACAACCGGCATAGGATTGATACACGACCGAGAAGCATGAAGAACGTTTAAACGCGCGGACGTAGAACGCAACCGGACCAAATATTTACCGAAACACTGGGAGAGAAGCGGTTAGTTAGAATCATACTTGAAAAAAAGACCGTCTCTCCACTGACCCACAAATTCTGCGGAAGAGCCTAAGTTTCTTATATATCGAGACTTGGCCCCGTTGTTCCCTCGTTGCGCCCCAGCAGAAACGACTGACGCAATCATCCCAGCGTCATCTCCCTAACAGGTTGTCGAGCCGCTACAGCTACATATATCTACAGTCACTATCAGAATTTAGTTTTCATTACTGCTTTGTTTCTCTCTATTTCCGAAATAGCCTGTTCCGTAAAGTCTGTTATTTCGACTATTGCCACACTCCAATATGGAGGGCGGATATCAGTTGGTTGCACATACATGTGAAGGGCTATGTACCTTCCATTATGCATAAAGTAGTCTGGGAGACTCCAGAAGCGAACGAGGCTGGTAGGTCTGGTCAATCAGTCTCGGAACGTGACGACGGTCAGAGTAGCTAAGGTCAGGTCGGTGATGGTGATGCAGGTGATCGTACTGTGCATCCTACAACTGACGGTGATGATGCTCGCGGTTGTACCACTCGAAGAAGCGGCGGGAAAACGCTCTCCCATCCTCGATGGAGCCGAAGCGTTCGGGGAACTCCGGTCGGTACTTCTGTGTCTTGAACTGGCTCTCCGAGTAGGGATTGTCATCGGAGGTGTGCGGCCGGCTATGCGTCTTGGTCACGCCGAGATCGGCCAACAGGAAGACGACGGGTCTGGATCCCATCGAGGATCCGCGACCGGCATGGAGCGTCAATTGCCCGGCCTGTATCTCTATCAGCCCATAAATAATAACCTTAATGCCCGTAGCAGTTACCGGTACGTTTTCTCATCTCTCGCTAAGATAGCCGCTATATCCACTGCCCTCTCACTTTGGTGCGGTACAAAGATAATCCGGTATCTCCCGACGCGCTTTCGATACCGCCCCTGCCATTTCGTGCCCTTGAGCGGCACGACATCACCTCGAAACGGATCCTCGGCCATCTCTGCTAACTTTTTGCGGAGCACCGTTTGGTAGTCACGAGGCACCTTTTCAAGTTGTCTTGCTGCGTTTCTTGCGAGCCGTACGTTCCATTTCATTTTCGAGTTTTTCTAAGGTCACGTATTCCCCCCGGCGGATCTGCTCTTCCCCACGACGAACGGCCACCTCCTCTTCTGGGGTGAGGACCTCTTCTGCATCGACCAACCTCTTGGGCTTGATCACCACAGTGCCCTCTACCCGCTCTACTTCTACAAAACCCCCGACCTCTAGCCCCAGGTCCTCCCATATCTCTTTGGGGATGACGACTTGTCGGCGTTGACCAAGCTTACTCACAGACATGATGGCACTCCTAGAGTCCACTGAATGGTATGATGTTCATACCATCAGCTTATCTGCCAGTAGAATTTTGTCAAGCCATGACCTTCGAGTTTACCGCAGACTGCCGGAAGACCCGCGCAAGGCGCTGGCTGGTTCTGCCAATTTGTCGATCGCGGTTCCTTTTTTATTCGTGATTATCACGCAGAGAAACGCTGTACAGTTTTAACAGGCGCACGCCACCTGTGCCCATGTAGAAAAGGCTCGTGAACGAAACATCCGATAATGACATGCATTCAGGAGATGACGGCCGACACGAAAAAGATTATGCACCTGGCTGTGAACTGACAGGAATCGCTGCGCTTGCCCGAGTGATTTGAATCGCCTCATCTGCCTCTCGTGTTGGCGCGTATGTCAGGCTTCCGCTCGGTTATTGGCGTAGCGATCTTGGCAGTGCACAGTCGATGGCATGACCTCTCTCCTCGCCGCAGCGTGGCTCTTCAGCTTATCGGTCACCATCACTCTTGGCGATCGACCTTGGTGCTCCAACATCTTACGGAAGAAACGCGTCGCGGCTTGTTTGTCTTTACGTTTCTGAAACCAGAATGTCGATGACATTATCGTCTTGGTCAACAGCACGCCAGAGATGACGGCGTTCCCCTTGGACCGTGACGATCACCGCCTCATCCATAAACCACGTGTCCCCCAATCGCTTGCGGATCGCAAGCTAGAAATATTCGGAAAGTATTTTTGGAAAATACAAGTCAAGGTGTATCCAGTTTGTATTTGAATAACAATATAACTATCAACCACATACAGCAGAACGGATAGCCGTAGAGCACCTGACAAGCTGAAAATTTAAGAATTCTTAAATATCAATAAGTTAGCACTATGAACATTCTAGAAATCATAACTGATTGATTTGTGGGCCGTGTAGGGCTCGAACCTACGACCTACTGATTAAGAGTCAGCTGCTCTACCAACTGAGCTAACGGCCCAATATGTACACGATGGGGTGAGCGATGGGACTCGAACCCACAACAGCCGGATCCACAATCCGGGGCTCTACCATTGAGCTACGCCCACCATGATCTTGGTGTCTTAGTACGCAACTTGGTAATACGGGCTTCCGCCGCAGACCAAGCCCATGCATGGTTTTCCCAAATCCACATTGGCGCACATCGAGGGAGAAACCTCGAACCGCCTGTTTGAAACCCTGGAAGACTGGAATGCCACTTTAGAGCTTCTTGCACCTCATGTCGATGAGGTGTCGCCATGAGTTGGGAAAATCATGAGCGCGCCGCCTCGGGGATAGCACGCGATCGAGCGGAATCGAAACGCGGCTTGGCCCTTCCGGGCAGCCCCGTGCGATCGTCTTCCACGAAAAACAAGGGCGCAGGCATTGCCATACTGTTTGGTCGCGCATTGACGCGCAGGACATGAAGGCGGTCCCCTGCCCTTTACCAAGCGGAAACTGCAAGAGGTTGCGCGTGAACTTTATCTTGAGCACGGCTGGAGCCTTACCCTTCAAGCTCTTAGCTGAATTTTCTGGGGGTCAAAACAAGATGGCGCGCCTGGCAGGACTCGAACCTGCGACCCTCAGCTTAGAAGGCTGATGCTCTATCCGGCTGAGCTACAGGCGCAAGGCGAATCTTTCGCCGATGTAAACCCATGCGCCGAGGTTGGTCGGGGCAGAGGGATTTGAACCCCCGACTCCCTGCTCCCAAAGCAGGTGCGCTACCAGGCTGCGCTATGCCCCGCTAGACGGAATCCCGTGAAAGCGACGGCGATAATACGCACGGCCCGTAATCACGTCAATGCGCCCGCAAACCCATCGTTCGCAGCGTCGCTGATAATCGACCGATCGAGGGCAACGAATCACATCCGCCGCCACCGGGTTCCCGTGGCGCTATCTTCCAAAATTACGCCCCGATCGACCAGGCAAGCCCGGATCCGATCGGACTCCGCCCAGTCCTGGCGGTTTCGCGCCGCCGCCCGTTGCGCCAATAAGCGCTCGACGTCTTCGTCCGCGAGTGTGGCGACCGACGAAAGGACCTCAACCACCACCTGAGTGACCCGAGCCTTGCCCAATTTTAAATAAAGCTCGGGATCCGATCCCAAGAGCCCGATCACC